>JAAZMP010000030.1 GCA_012798755.1 Bacillota bacterium | reverse complement strand
CAATAACTTAGGCAGGATTTTGCAATGAAATGAAGAAGTATACAAAAGCGATAGAAAAGTGGAGCTTAACCGAATGTCATGCCTGTTTAAAGTATTTAAAATTTATTGTAATCGAAAATGGGGGGTGTTTATTTTTAAACAATAACCTGTGGCTGTATGAAATTACTTGTAGTTTAAGAGGAGGGTTAATAATGAATTTTAATATCGTAAAACGCAGTATACTGATCTGCATATTAGCAGTATTTGTCTTGGCTGTACTTTTTGCGGGAGGATGTGCGCAGCCGGAAACTTCTTTACCTCAAGCCAATGGTGAGGTTGGTGAACCGCCTGCGCAGGAATATGAACCGGTTGAACTAAATATGTGCCATTTTATGCCGCCTATGCACCCTTTACATACAAATGTACTGGTGCCGTTTGCGGAAGAAGTAGCGGAAAAAACCCAGGATAGGGTAAAAATTTTTGTATATGCTGCCAATGAATTGGCAGCAGCTGATAAGAACTATGATGCAACATTATCTGGGGTTATTGATATCGGACTAACTTTACCGGCCTACACCCCGGGGATGTTCCCCCTGACAACCATTTTGGAATTTCCTTTCATGTTTACTTCTCCTTTGCAATCTAACCTGGCGGCATGGGAGCTGTTTACCGAAAATCCTGTAGTAAGAGATACAGAATACAAGGATGTAGAGGTGCTTTGGTGGGGGACAACGGACCTGGGACATTTTTTGATGAAAAAGCCGGTAAAAACAGTAGAAGACTTACATGGCAAAAAGGTACGATCCCCGAGCACTATTGGCAATGACGTGCTGGCGGCTTTAGAGGCTGTTCCTGTTTCCTTACCGGTTTCGGATACTTACGATGCTATTGAACGGGCGATAGTAGATGGCACTATGCTTCCTATTTCCACATTAATTTCTTTCAACCTTTCTGATGTTGTAGATCATGTTCTTGTAATGAACATGTATGCAACCCCACTGCATATGGTAGTAAACAAAACTTCATGGGGCAAAATTTCACCGGAAGATCAGAGCGCTATCAAAGAACTTTTAGAAGCATTTCCAAAAGAAATTGGCGAACAATATGTGGCGGAAGATCAGGCAGGCTATGGTCGTGCGGAAGAAAAAGGTATAGCTATTGATAATCCCTCACCTGAGGAATTACAAAAATTCCACGATGCAATGGATCCACTTGTAGAGCAATGGATAGAGGAATATGAAGCGAAAGGGATACCTGCACGGGAAGTATACGAACAGTTAAAAATTATTGCTGAAAAATATGAGTAAAATTGCCTCGTATCGGGTTTTCACATAAGGTAAAATTCTTTCGTTAAAATGCCGAACATATTCTGTGTCTAATTTGTTTTCTTTCCCGGGTATAAATTGGCCCGGGAAAGAAAACAGTAGACAGCATTTATAAAACTTACTGTGAGGGGAATGCAATGCTTTTAACGAAAAAAATCATTTACAGCATCAACGGATATATATTAAAGATTGCTATGCTTTTGACAGTATTAATGATGTTTGTTACCGTTGCAGATGTTTTGGGACGTTATTTTATTCAACCAATTCCCGGGGTTTTTGAGTTAACTCGTTTTTCTTTGGCTGTTATAGTATTTACTTCTCTTGGCTGGAGCCAGATGCACAAGGTGCATATTGCTATTGGTCTTTTCGTGTCACGGTTTCCAGTTTTATGGCAAAACCGCATTGATGTTTTTAACTATTCCGTGGTTTTTATTACATTCATTCTTTCTTTTTGGCAAATGGCAATCTACACTATGCGTCTTTTTGATTATGATGTTGTTACAACCGTTTTGCGCGTTCCTGTTTATCCGTGGGTACTTATATCAGTTGTAGGGGTTTTGTTTTTTGCCCTTGTCTTATTTTGCGATTTGATGGAAGCTATTAACAAGTTGTTAGGGGGGGCTAAAACCAATGAGTCCATTACATCTTGGGGTTCTTAGTCTTATTTTTCTTTTAATATTGGTGTTTTTGCGTATGCCTATTGCCATGGCCATGGTTGTTATTGGTATTGCCGGCTATGCATTTATTGTTAATCCGCAGGCGGCTCTCGTTAAGCTGGGCACAGATCTTTTTGATAATGCAACGGTTTACTCCCTTAGCGTTATACCTATGTTTATGTTAATGGGGTTGTTTTTGGCCTCCTCTGGATTGGGGCGGCAACTCTTCGATGCTTTTAACGCTTGGCTGGGACATATTCGTGGAGGTCTTGCTATAGCCTCAATCACGGCCTGTGCCTTTTTTTCTGCCGTTTCAGGTTCTGTAATTGGCACAGCGGCAACAATCGGCAAAGTTGCGGCTCCGGAAATGCTTTCTCATAAATATAAGGATACTCTTGCTGCAGGTTGCATAGCGGCCGGTGGTACGCTGGGCATTTTGATACCCCCCAGCTCCGTGCTGATTATTTATGGTGCCATCACGGAAGAATCTATTGGCCAGTTGTTGATTGCCGGCATTATACCTGGAATCCTAACAGCTTTTCTCTTAGCCTTTACAGCTTGGTTGCAGGTCCGGATGAATCCTTCCCTGGCACCTACGGGAGTTGCTGCATCATTTAAAAAAAGGATAGAGACAACAAAAGCTATCTGGCCGGTACCAGTTATTTTTGCAATTTCTATGAGTGGGATATATCTGGGTATTTTCACCCCTAACGAGGGGGGAGCTGTAGGAGCATTCCTGTCTTTTCTTTATGCTATTTTGTCAAGGCAAATGAATTGGAAAGCATTCAACGGTTCCTTACAGGAAACAGCAAATGTTACAGCAATGATTTTTTTAGTGATTATTGGTGGGGTGCTTTATGGAAATTTTTTGTCGGCTACCCGGATTCCTTTGATCATCAAAGATTTTGTCATTGGCATGGATTTATCCCCCGTATTACTGGCCACATTTATTTTCTTATGCTATTTTGTGGCTGGTTTCTTTATGGATGCGATGGCTGTCATCGTTATTTTTACGAATATATTTTATCCTCTTGTTATCGCGGCTGGTTTTGATGGGATATGGTTCGGGATCCTGACTATACTACTGGTTAATATTGGCTTTATAACACCCCCTGTCGGCGCGGTGAGCATGGTTACCGCTTCTGCAACAAATATAAAAATTGAACAGGTCTTTAAAGGTGTCACCCCTTTTTGGATTGCTATGATTGCCGCAACATTTATTATTATATTTTTTCCTAAAATAGCTACTTATCTACCAAGTTTGATGAGATGATGTTTGTCTGGGGCAGTAAAATAATGAAATAATATATTTGAATACTTTGTAGGAGGAAAAGAGTATGACAAACATGGATTCTATTAACGAAGTTTTTCAGAATTCGGTAAAACAGTTTCCTAATAGGACGGCTCTGGTTTTTAAGGACGAAAAGTATACTTTTTTGGAGTTGGATCAACTTGTGGAGAAAACTGCAGCTTACTTTTACAGCAAAGGCCTTCGTAAACCGGAAAGGATTATTATTTATCTTCCGCATATGACTGAATGGATTGTTATTTGGCTAGCCATGCAACGTATTGGAGTGGTTCCTATTCCTGTAACGCATTTTTATGGGCATGAAGAGCTTAGCTACATTGCAAAAGACAGTGAGACAAAAACCATTTTTTGCATGAACAGGAACCTGGCCCAGGTTGTTGAAGCAGCAGCTGTCAGCCCTTTTAAAAGTGTTATTGTTGTTGGGGATGAACCTATTAAAGAGCAGGCAGCAGATAGTAATTTAAAGGATGCAAAAGTATTATCGTTTACAAACATACTGGAGGAGAGTGTTCCCCCACTGCCGCATATCAAGGTGGATGCCGATGATTTGGGTGAAATACTTTATACCGGTGGTACTACGGGTTACCCTAAAGGAGTACCTCTTTCCCAGGTTATGTTGTTGGTAGCAATGGGCACTAAAAGAGAAGAGTTTGAATCTTTGGTTCCAAAAGGCAGCGGGGTTGCGTTGCAAGGTGCGCCGTTGAACCACATTTTCGGTAAAGAAGTGGGTTTTGCCTCTCTTCTTTCAGGTGATACTCTGATCCTTTTGCCCAGAATGGATCTTGTGGATTTGTTTCGTCATATTGAAAACTACAAAGTGACCACTTTTTTTGGTACCCCAACCCTTTGTAGGATGATTCTGGACCACGATGAATTCAAAAATTATGATTTTAGTTCGCTGATCTATATTATGACTGCTGGAGAAGCCATGCCCAAGGAGGTTTCCATGAGATGGGAAAAAACATTTGGCAAGAGGATTTACAATGGCTATGGGAGTACGGAAACCTGCGGCGGGATAACTGGTACACCGATAGGTGAACCGTTCCCTGACGGCTCTATTGGTAAAGTTGTCCCAAATAAAGAAGTGATGCTTGTCGAACCTGATACCATAGAGCCTGTTGCGCAAGGCGAACCGGGGGAGGTTTTGGTCCATGCCGAACACATGGTTACCGCTTATTTAAACAAGCCGGAAGAAACAGCAAGACATTTTATTGATATTAATGGAAAAACATGGTATAGGACGGGAGATATTATCCGCTTTGATGGTGAAGGCTGGGCCTTTTTCATAGATCGCTCCGTGGATATGATCAAGCATAAGGGTTACAGGGTAGCAGCTACAAAAGTTGAAGCGGCGTTATATAAACATGATGCTGTTCACGAATGCTGCGCCGTAGGTATTCCCGACGAAAAGATCGGCGAAAGGATTAAGGCTTTTGTGGTTTTGAGAGCAGGCGTAAAAGATGTCACGGAGGAAGAATTAGTTAAATGGTGCGGGAAAAGCTTGGCCAGCTACGAAATTCCCAGTAGTATAGAATTTCGTACAGAACTGCCCAAGTCTGCGGTTGGAAAAATACTGAGAAGAAAGTTAAGAGATGAGGAACGGCAGAAGCTGGAATCTTCATAATAGATTAATAAGCAGAAGCGTATTGATATGCTGTAGTAAGAAAAGGTTTCCTGCTTTGTTTTAGTGACGATGCTGTAATAAATTGGGATGAAGCTATTGCACAAGGTGACATTCGCGCCGTACAGTTAGCTTGTTAAAATTGGCTTTCTGCTGCGGTGCGAATTATCTTTTGAAAATGTTTTGTTGATTACGGAATTGGGGTGGCGGTTTTTGGTTTGAAAGTATTTTGTCAGATTTGAATCACTTTGGAAAAGGTAACAGCATGTCCAAACCACAGCTGTTGATGTGCAATAATGTTTTGATAAGGTTTTTTTAGGTATTTAAAACGGATAGACCAGCTAATTATTGTCAACAGTTTTTTGAAGAAAAGCTAAACAATATTTTTATAAGCATCTGTAATAAAATGGCATAACAAGATAAACCACCTTAAAGGAGTTAACATAAAATAGCTGGTTAAATGTTCTTTGAAAACTAAACACTCGGCATAAATGTACTAAGCTGCCAAATTCTTTGCTGCAAGCATTTTTGCATGATCCTCAGGCTTTCTTAAGACAAAAGGTTTCTTATCCCTCACGACTGCAAAGATGATTGCAACCAGCTTACGCATCACAGCACCCAGGGCCACTTTTTTAGGTTTACTGAGGCACTTTTTACGGTAGTACTCGTATAGTACAGGATTAATTTTTTTACCATCACGTTTTTTCCGGACATTAGCAAGTGCTGATGTAAAAAGAACCCTTCGAAGCAGCCTGGAACCGCGTTTAGACATTTTGCTTTTAGTACCCTCAAACTGGCCTGATTGATTGACCGAAGGATCTATGCCAAAAAATGCAACCAGCTTGTCCGGTTTGGAGAAAGCAGAAAAATCTCCAACCTCGGCAACAATTGTAGCAGCGGTTAAAAGCCCTATTCCAGGGATAGAACAAAGGATGTTGACGGTAAGCGAAAGCGTAGGCATTTCCTTCTTAGAATCCTGCTCTAGCAGCCTATGGATAGCTTCTAAGGCCTCATCCAAAGACTGCGTTAATGTTCTGATCATGGAGATATTGGCTTTTAACATAGCGGCGTTAGCAATTGAATTAATACTTAAGGGGCTAAAATCACGGGCTTTTGAACAAAGCAGTTCATACTTACCGGTTGCCCATTTGGGGCCTTTCCTTGAAATCTGCCGTATGAGAGATATCAGTTCGTCCCTGTCTGCATTAAGAATATCTTCAGGGCTGGGGTATCTTTCCAAGATGGCCAGTGCTGTAACAGAAGTAGGATTCTTAAAAACATCAGTGAAGCTTAAAAATAGCTCATCAATGGTACCCATAAGCCTGTTCTTGAAAACAGTAAGCTGGTCTGAAAGCTTATAATAGTGGCGGCAAAGGCTTCGTAGGCAGTCGGTATCTTCACTAATTCCAGCAACAGGTACAGTGTTCATAAATAGCCTCCTTGTTAATTTGATAAATCTGGACCTATGGAGCATCCATCCCTTTTCCTGTAAGTATGTAACCTAGCATGTGACACGAGGAGCCAGCTTTATAGCTGGCCTCAACCAGCCAAATCATGTAAACCCACCGGAATGGATAGACAGTCTATCTCACGGGTAATCGTCCCCCAAAGGAGCCGTCCCAGGGGGTTTTACATCAACCCTCCAAGTCAGGAAGATATTGTACACGATCCTTGAGGTCCGGGCCAGCCAAATACTGGCAAACTGTGTGACTGTGTGAAATGTAAGCGACTGAAAAGAAGATACCGGCGAAACCATCTTCCCTTTAGCGCACGTATGCTCAGTGTTTAGAGCAGTGAATCAACAATATTATGTTAACTATCAAAGTTGCTGTTTCTGGCAGCTGTTTTG
>JAAZMP010000216.1 GCA_012798755.1 Bacillota bacterium | reverse complement strand
TGAGGGGGTCTAACCCCCTTTTTTGCTAAAAAGTGATTTCTGTAACCCTTGCAAACACTAGCTTATAGAAAGTGGTTTTTGTGAGGATTGCCCTATTTCGTTTTAGGCATAGTAGGGTATAGGGTATGGTTTTTTGGACGCTTAAATCGTCGATGTCACAGAATAGGTTTTTTGGGTGTTTTTGAAAAGTTTTCTTGACATATAATAGCTTGTCCTTTATACTTATATACAAATAAATGATTAACAGTATGAGGGGTGGAACAAATGAAAAATAAAAGAGTAGTAGCATATTGCAGGGTATCAACCGAACAGGAAAGTCAGGAACAATCATTTAAAAGTCAACAGGAACACTACAAACAATTATTTGAAAAAGAAGGTCATATTGGTGGAAACTGTGGGGCAATGTATACGGATAAACTTTTACAAGTGACAAGTAATGGTATATATGCAGATGAAGGTATTTCAGGTGCTAAAGCATACACGAATAGACAAGCATTTATGCAAATGATAGAGGATGCAAAACTAGGGCTATATGATAAAATTTATTGCAAAAATATCTATCGTTTTTCAAGGGACGTGGAAGCAGGGGCAAAATTCATAAAAGATTTGAGAGAGTTAAATGTAGAAGTATATTTTGAAGATATGGCACTTTCAACACTGGATGCAAAAAGCGATATGTATATCAATCTATCTTTAGCAATAGGACAAGAAGAAAGCAGGGCAAAATCGGCAGCGGTGCAGTGGGGCATCAGAAAACAACAAGAACAAGGGAAATATCATAGTGCCGTAACACCTTATGGCTATGAATATGACGACGACAGATATCTAAAAATTAATGAAGAAGAAGCGGAAGTGGTTAAATTAATATTTAAACTATATTATGACAAAGGATACGGAACACAAAAAATAGCAAGGACATTAAATGCTAAAAATATTCCTACAAAATTAGGCAAAAAATGGGCTAATAAACAAATACACACGATAATAAGAAATGAATTGTATAAAGGTGTGCAAATTACAAATAAATTTAATGTAGATGCGACAGCGAGATACACAGATAAAGAAACAAAAAAAGAAGATAGAATTATACATGAATTTGAACATTTAAAAATAATAGACGAACAAATATTTAATAAAGTGCAGGAAGAAATAGAAAAAAGAAGTAAACAATATAAAGAAAAAGGATATAATAGGCACAGTACAACACATTTACTATCAAATCTGATTAAGTGCGGTAATTGCGGCAGTGGTTTCACTAGAAAGAAAAGAAAAGCGTATACAAGGATAGATGGAACAAACAAGGAATTAGGTTATGAATGGGTATGTAGCATCAACGATAAATATGGTAAAGACAGATGCGGATATAGAAATCAAATTTTAGAAGATGAATTGATAGAACGCATACAGGAAAATATAAGTATATTCCAAAACAATACGGAATTATTTAACGAACTAAAAGAAAAATATCTATTCACTTATCATAATGCGGAAGATAGAGTAAAAGAAAAACAAAAGTGTGATGAAGAATTGCAAAAATTAAATAAGCAAGTTGAATTGAATTTTGAATTACTATCTGATAACATTATTGATAAACTAGAATATCAAAACAGGAATAACAATTTACAGCGTAAAATAAAAGATATAAATACAAAGTTAGCAAAAGTGCAAAGTGTAGAACAAGAAATAAAAAAAGTAGAAAAGGATTTTGAATATCATAAAAAGTTGTTTCAAAATACAGATATAAATAACCTTACAAATGCAGGATTAAAAAAATTAATAGATAACATAATTGTTACTACAGTTAAAAATAAAAAAAATGAAACGATAGGGAAAATATCGTTTATAAATTGGAAATTCTTAAAAAGCACAGATACAAACATAACACTAGATACAATTAAAAAATTGAAAGCAGAATTAAAAGGTAATATATTTTATGATGTATTAGTAAAGTCAACACCTATTTAAGTACCGTATCAACGGTAACAGTATCAAAATAGGGATTGATATATAATTGTAGAAATAAAAGAAAAGCTAGTATCTATTTTTAGTAAGTAAGTAGATAGTAGCTTTTTTATTATTTGTCTACAATTTCAAGTACATCTTCAATTTTACAATCTAGGGCAATACATATCTTATACAACGTATCAAATGAAATCGACTTAGTATCATTTGCAACTAACTTATATATTGTCGGATAGGTTAAATTTGTGACTTGTGCTAGCCAATACATTGTTTTTCCCTGTTCTTCTAGTATCCTATCTATATTAACTTTTATCATAATATCACTTCCTTCACCTTTAATATTACCATTTATATATGGTTTTATCAATATATAATGTTGGTTATATATATGCTTGACTTTATATAATATGTATAGTATAATTTATATACGGTCAAGGATATATATGTAAAAAGGAGGAAGCGATTATGAATATTGATGAGTTTTTACACATTATGAAAAAGTTTAAAAGGTTTCAGACGAGATTAAAAGAAGAAAATATTACTGATAAGGATGCAGAGGTAATATTAAAAATTTACATCACTGACCTAACGAACAGAATCGACACAAAAATTTTGGAAAGGGTGATATAAAAATGGATACAAAACACAAATATTTTACAGTTGCGGAAAGAATTGACAAAGAAGCAAATACAATTACATTTTTAATTGAAACTACAAACATTGCTATTTTAACAATG
>JAAZMP010000004.1 GCA_012798755.1 Bacillota bacterium | reverse complement strand
GTTTTCAAAAAGCTAAAAGTAAAAGGCCCCAGCTGCAAGTCATGCCCCTCTACAAGTTCCTCCATGGCATATACATTTTTATAAGGCAGGCGCCTGTATTCTTCAGCCGGTTCCACTGGGGCAAACAAAGGCAGGGGTCGTTTAATTTCCCCTCTTTCCATAGCAAACAGCAAGGCATAGCGTAGAATAAAAAGATCGGAAATATGGTCGCTGTGCAGGTGGGAAACAATGATAGCCTCAAGTTCACTAAGCTCAATAAATTGCTGCAGCCTGCTAAGCACGCCATTACCACAATCGATGAGCACGGAGCAGTCTTCGTGCTGCAAAAGATACCCCGAACAGGCCCCCCCGGCAGCCGGGTAAGGACCATAAGCCCCCAGAACCGTCATTCTCATAATCTTTGCACCTCCGCCTTTTATCATTTTTCCAAAAAGAGATCCTCTGAAGCTACTTTATTTAATTATACCCCGGAAAAACTTTTACGCAAAAGATATTTCCGGATAAACAAGTGTAGCTAACCTTATCTCGCTTAGGCAGGAATTTCATTACAATGATTGAATCTATAATTTAACCTATGAAAAAAGTGCCAGATAATCTGACAGGGGGGAAAGTAAAATGGCCAGAATAAAAAAGTTCGGTACCACCTGGTGGGGGGAGGCCTGGGTTCAGGCCCTGGAAAGAATCGATTATTACACCAATAGACTGCCCCGGGGAAAAAGGTATGCTAATGCCGGGAGGGTAACAGAAATAAAATTGCCTGAAAACAGCTGTATCAGGGCCAAGGTGCAGGGAAGACGCTCCAGACCCTACAGCGTGGAGATCGAATTGGCACATTTTAGCTCCGAACAAAAGGAAAAAATCAAATCCATAATCGCCCAGGATCCGGCCCTGGCTGCAGAACTATCCCTGGGAAGGCTTCCAGAAACGATTCTGGAAAAGTTGTCTGCCCAAAATATCAGCCTGCTCCCAGAAGAATGGGATGATATTTCCGCAAGCTGCTCCTGCCCCGATTGGGCCAATCCCTGCAAACATCTGGCAGCAGTTTACTATATTATTGCCAATGAAATTGATAAAGATCCCTTCATATTATTCAAATTGCGTGCCCTGGAAACAGAAGAACTGCTCCGGGCTGCCGGTTTCATTTCCACCGCCACGCCTGCGAAAACCTCTTTTTTCCGGCATCAAGGATCAAGCCCGCTTTCCTTCCTGCCGTATGATTCAGTAAAAATAGACAAAAAGCATCCGCAACAGAAGGACAAACCTACTTTCCCCGTAGACATAAGTAAACTCGCTGCGAATACGGAAAATGATGCTTTTTTTTCGCTGCTTGGCGAATCTCCCCTTTTCTATACGAATGGCAACTTCAAAACAGTGCTATTAAAAGCCTATCAAAATATTGCCCGTGCCCTGAAGAAACAGGAGCTAAGGGAAAGCGAATATTCATTCCAAAATATGGAGTTTACACTTCTTTATCCTTCAGATAAAAAACCCCGCACATTTTCTTTCTTCTGTAGCCCGCCCGGTGCTGCCGGTTTCCAGGAAATTGAAAAGGCGTTCGCTGCTGATGAAGCTATAGGTGAAGTAAAAACCCGAACCCTGCCCTCTTCTGATGGCAATCAGCTCATTTTAAAAAGAAAAAAAGGGCACACAATAGCAGCTGAAACAATTCTGGACCTTTTCCTGGCGCTTCCCTTGGAATTTCCTGCAGGGCAAAGTTCTCCCGGAGCTGATTGCTTGAGTGCCGCTGCCAACATGGCGCTGGCCCTGGCCAGATCCGCATCCTTTATCCCGGAGCTAAGAATAATCGGCACACCAGCCAAAACCGGGAAGAGTTCCCGGAAAAACTTGGGGGATTCTTTTTACATTGCCTACAGGCCCTTAAGCCGGGAAAAAGCGCTGCAGGAAGCAATTGCATACCTGGCCACAATTTTACCCCCTGATTTTATCTACCAACCTTCAAGAAAAACCGTTCTGACGGGAATAACCGCCGTCAAAGAACTTTTATCTGTTTTTCTTACTCATATCGTTCATCGTTTTGCCGGAATTAATCTGCCCCATAAAATATGTGCAGCTTTTTTTCGCGGGGAAATATACCGCCCGGAACGATTTGAAGAACAACAAACAGCCAAGGCTATCTCCGACTGGTTTGGTTGGCTTAACCTGCAACCGGTTCAGATCTCCCCCGTAGTTGAAATCAACCTGCCCCGGGCGGGACAAGATAAATTCAGATTAAAAATCAATATCGAAAATAAAAAGGATCCGTTGGCACCCATTTTACCCCTGGCGGAGGTTTTTACCACACGGGAAAACCTTTTTTCCCGCCCGATGGAAGAGGTGCGCCGGGAAGTGGCACGCCAAATAACTATTGCCGGCGAACATGTCCCCATCTTGAAAAAACTGCTCAGCCATAAAGGAGAAAAACAAGCTGAACTTAGTTCTTCTGCCATAGCCCAAATCCTGACTTCGGGACAACAGGTTTGTTCCCTTTTAGGGATCAACTTCCTCGTTCCCAAAGCATTAAAAGAAATGGTCCGGCCCACCGTATCCCTGGTTGCTCAAACCAAAAAAAGATCCGGTAAAAAAATTACATATCTTAATTTAGAGGAAATACTTGATTTTTCCTGGCAAATATCCCTGGGAAATACCACTATTACCAGGGAAGAATTTATGCAGCTTACCCAGTCTGCAGAAGGTGTGGTTAAATTCAGGGATCAGTATCTTTTGCTTGAGCCACAAACGGTTAAAAAAATCCTGGACAAACTGGAAACCCCTCTGCCCCGGCTATCCTCCCCGGAAATGCTTCAAGCTGCAATTACCGGGGAAATAGAGGGTATAACGTTTCGTCCGGATGAAATGCTCTGCAAACTGATCAAAGATTTGCACCGGGAGGAAAAAGTGTCAGCGCCGATCACGCTTAAAGCAAGGTTGCGCCCCTACCAGTTAAGAGGGTTCCGCTGGCTTTATGCCAACACAGCCAAAGGCCTCGGTTCCTGCCTGGCCGATGACATGGGACTGGGCAAAACAGTACAGGTCTTAGCTTTGCTCCTAAAATTAAAAGAAGAAAAACAGCTTAAAAACCCTGCTTTAGTTATCTGCCCCACCACCCTGCTCGGCAATTGGGCCAAGGAATGCCAAAAATTCACGCCCTCACTTAAGACAAATATATACCATGGGAGCAACCGCCGTCTGGCCAGCAAAGGCCTGGATATCATTTTAACATCGTACGGTATCCTGCGGCGGGATCGGGAAAAATTTAAACGCAAAAAATGGGCGCTGGCAATCATTGATGAAGCCCAGAATATCAAAAACCCCGAAACGGCACAATCCAAAGCTGTAAAATCAATCCGCGCCGATGGTTATATCGCCATGAGCGGGACTCCTGTGGAAAACCGGCTTACAGAACTTTGGAGCATTTTTGACTTTACCAACCGGGGCTACCTAGGGAAACAACAGCATTTTATGCAAAATTTTGCCATTCCTATCGAAAAATATAGGAATCGGGAAAAGATACAAAAACTTAAGCAAGTTACAGCACCCTTTTTAATGCGCCGCTTGAAAAGTGACCCGGGTATTATCAGCGATCTTCCTGAAAAAATTGTAAAAAATGAGTACTGCTATCTGACTAAAGAGCAGGCTGCCCTTTACCAGCAGGTGACTGATTCTATGCTTCGGGAAATCGAGCAAGGCGAAGGCATGACACGGAGGGGGCTTATATTTAAATTGATGACTGCCTTGAAACAAATTTGCAACCACCCCGTTCACTTCACCAAAAAAGGTTCCGCCGATAGAACCCACTCCGGGAAAGCAGACAAGACCCTTTCCCTGCTGGAAAACATAATCAGTAATGGCGAAAAAGCCCTGATTTTTACCCAGTATAGAGAAATGGGGAAACTGCTGGCGGATCTGATTGAAACGGAAATAAATACAAAGGCGTTGTTTTTCCATGGGGGTCTTTCCCGCAAAAAGCGTGAGGTAATGGTTGAGGAATTTCAAAATAACAGCAATTCCCCTCCATTTATGATCGTTTCGTTAAAAGCGGGAGGCACGGGCCTGAACCTGACAGCAGCAACAAATGTGATCCATTATGATCTATGGTGGAACCCGGCTGTAGAAGAGCAGGCCACCGATCGCACCTATCGGATCGGCCAGACGCAAAATGTCCTGGTCCACAGGTTGATCAACCTGGGTACCTTCGAAGAAAAAATTGACGAAATGCTCACCGCCAAAAAAGAACTGGCCGATTTAACCGTTGCCACCGGCGAAAGCCAGCTCAGCGAGCTTTCCAATGAAGAATTAAAAGCACTTTTTACGCTGGAATAGAACATACAGAACAACACGGGCAACACAGGGAACACAGGGGGACGGTCCTTTTGTGTACCCAAGAAGTACTCCTCACCCTTGCTTGCTATTGTTATATTACAAAAAAGCTCCTCCATTTTTCGGCGTTATTGTTATACTGGGTACACAAAAGGACCGTCCCCCTGTGTTGTGTGTTGTATGTTATTTGTTTTGTGCGATAATTTTTTCTGCTTTATCGTGCATATTGGGGAAAAGATCTATTGGAACAAACTCTTCCCCTAATTCATTCAGGACCATATAACGGGCACACTGCATTTTATCCCCCTTGCAGTATCGACGCTTGTACATTCTACCCAGGCCGCTTTCAATATCCATTTTGTCATTATAAAATGGGCAATTGTTAAGCATTTCACATTCCATCTTAAAAAAAAACCCTCCTCTTTTTTCTAAAATTATAGCATATTCCGGAAGAATTGGACAAGTTTTACGTTGAAAGGAATAGAAACTGCAGCATACGATATTTTGGTTTTATTAACGTCGGGGATAGTCGTCAGCGCAAAAAAACCGTCCGAAACCACTGAAAAACCCTGGTTCTTAGCATCTGCTATTCCAAGGGAAAGTCGGAAAACATTGTGATTATCGTGCTTAAGGAAGTTCTCTCGTTTCATTCAAAATGATAAAAATGCTCTTTTTTAGTGGCTTCAAACCGCCCCATTGTGCAGTTGGCAATCTCTATCTTTTTTGTACCGAACAAATGTTCTTGCATGGTGCCTTAAATTATGTTATAATGACAAACACATGATTTTGTACCGGGGAGGTCCTGGCATGAGTTTTAAACTTTACAACCAATTTCAGTGCAGTTCTCTGATGCTCCCCGAACATAGAAAGGCGTTGGCAGAACATAGAAAAAAAGCCACGGAAAAACAGGAAACGCCCTGTATTGATGAACACCAGTTTGAGCTATGGGAATGTTTGGTTCAGCAATCTTACCAGAACGGAAAGCAAGTTACGATTAGGACGGTTCATGGAAATAAAATATGCGACACTGCCGGGGTGGTCAGGGAACTTGTTCCGAACAAAGGGTTGCTGAAGCTTTCCACCGAAACAGGTAAAAAGTGGGTGGAGGTAAAAAGAATAAGGTCTGTTGAATAGCCGTTTTGCCATACCAGCAACACAGGGGCAACACAGGGGGACGTACCTTCTGTGTTGTTGCTTTATTAAATAACGCCAGTGATGTTGCAGCGATACAATGAATTTGTAATTATCCTTCTGTGTTGCCGCAAAAACAACACAGAAGGTACGTCCCCCTGTGTTGCCCCTGTGTTGTGACTTTGCCCCTTTTAAGGGTTTAGCAGACTGATTGTTTCGGCAGGTGTGGCAAAGGGGCCGTTTATTTTACCATTGTCCAAGCACCAGTGCTGGGCTGATGCAGCCTGTTCTTGCAGGTGTTTTATAAATTCGGGGTGACATGTAAGTACGAAAACTTGGTGTGTTTCCGCCATTTTAGCAATTAGCCGGGCTGCCTGCCTGCTGTGGGCGGGATCAAAATTTACGAGGGAATCGTCAAAGATGACAGGTAAAGGCTTTATGTTGCGAATGCGACTCAACCTCACGGAAAGGAACAACTGTTCTTTCGTGGCCCTGCTAAGCTGAAAGGAAGCCTGGGGATTTTCTATACCTGCCTGCTTTACTTTAAAATCAAGGATCGAAACCGCTGCAGTTTGCTCTGTAGGCATGTCTATCTGTTTATAATCCCCCGAGGTGATCTTTTCAAATATGTCCCCGGCCGAATTTAGAATGGAACCTTTGGTGTTTTTGATAAAAGTTTTATGTACCCCGTCAAGCAAAAATTCTGCCAAGCGGTAGGTTGCATACCGCTCTGCTAAAATTTCTAATTTATCTTTGGCAGTGGAAATTTTTTGGTGGGCAGCCTGAAGTTTTTCGTCAGAGGATAAATATTGTACCTCCGTTTCCAATATAGTCCTTTTCTCTAGTGCCGATCTCTTTTGCCGTTCCAGGATCTCTTCCTGCCCGGCTATTTCGCCATACTTCCTTTCAATTTCCTCCAGAGAGGAGTAAGCACTGAAATGTTGATCATAGGCTAACAAAACATCCTTTTCAGTTTCACCTCTTAATAGGGTTTTCTTGCGCTTTTCGATATTTAAAGATGTTTTCAAATCTAAATTTATGTTTTCATAAGTTTCCGCTTCTTTTTTAAGCTCTTCATAACGTTTGCCTCTACTGATAAAAGGATTTAGCATCCCAAGCAGTTCCGCTGGAGGCATGTCCAAAGAAATTTCCAATTCGGGGTTTTCTTCCAGCAGTAGTGCTATGATTTTTTCCTGCAACTTTGCTTTATTGGTGTCGGCTCTTTTCAACTCCTGGGCCAACCCCAGGTGATCAACAGCTTTTTCCACAGCAGCAAAAATTTTTTCAGAAACGGAAAAATCTTTGTCAATATCCGGTATGCCTTGGATTAGCGAACCCAAAACCAATGTGATCTCTTCAAAAATTTCTTCCAGTTCCCTGTATTGCACGTCAAGTTTTTCTTTCCTTTTTAGCCAGAGACCGTACCTTTCCTTAAGGTTTGTGATCTCCCCATAAAAATCCACAAGTTGGAAGAAGGGTGTATTTGAAGGAAGTTTTAGCTGCTTGACAGCCTGATTCAATTCTTCTCCCACCGTGTTTAGGATTTCTTGTAAAGCAGTTTCTTCTACCGTTAAAAAATCAAGCTGCTTCCGAAGGTCATCTATTTCTTTGTCCACTAAAACAAGTTGGCTCTTATGTTCTTTTTCCTTGGATTGGTGGGATTGATAGTACACATATATTGCCGCCGCCAAAATGAAGCCCACCCCAAGTGAAACCGCAGGATTAATAAAAACCGCAAGCAAAACAGCAATCAGCGCCAAACCTGCCAGGTGAAATAAATTTTTGGCGCGGGGCCGGTCTTCTTCAATTAACTGTTTTTTTTCCTTTATTTTTGTGTCCAGGCTATCCTGGGCCAGCGCTTTTTCAGGGGGGATCCGTTCCTTTTTGTCTGCGGCTTTCCTGTATTTATCTACGGATTCCCGCAGGTTAGCTTTGTTTACCAAATCCACGGCGATTTCATCTAGGACAGTAAGGTCATGGCCCCATTTTTCGTTTAGCTGCCCAAGTTTTTGTTTTAAAACCTTTTTTTCATCGAGATAGTTTTGTTTGTTTTCCCTGTAGCCAGCAACTTTCTCTCTCCATCCGGAAAGATCTTTTTGATAGCCAAGCAAGGCATCTTCTTTTTCCAGGAAAATGTCCGGGCTGGCTTCTCCCGCTGCGGCAGAGTATTCCCGAAATATTTTTTCGTATTCATCTACGCTGGCGATGTATTCTTCCCGGAGTTGTACTGCCTGTTCATGACCACCTTCGGGATATGTTTTCCATAAATGATCATTTCGTTTTAACTTTTCCCCCAATAGAAGAAATTTTTCATACTTGTCATAGTGATCTTTAATAATTTCCAGGGTTTCCAGTTCCATTTGCAAATCCTGGAGATCTTTTTTCATCCGGGGAATTGTTTCCTCGTCTAATTTTGTCAGCTCCTGTTTCTTTTCATAGTAGGTTTCTGACTGTTTGTTAGCCTCGTTTCTTTCCTCAATACCTTCTTTGATTGTTTCCACGTAGGTTTTAAATCCAGCCACATTTTTGGCTCCCTTGCTTGCTCCAATTGGTCTTGCCAATTTATCAAATTCCGCTTTGAATTTTTCCAGGCGTAGGGCATCCACCCATCCCCCTCCCAGCAATACCACCTGCAAATTTTGCTCTTCTTTGCCGGCCAAACCTTCCGGGATCCGCCTTAGTTCATCTAAACTAATGGTGAAAACCTGTCTATATGTAAAGCCATCCAGATCATGGAAAATATCTGCAATTTCTATTTCCTGCCAGCTGCCAAGTGGGGAAACTTTGGGCTTGCTATTTCCTAGAATATGGATATTATAACGGCTTCGATCCATTAGTTCTACATCGGCATTATAATCATGCTGGCCTGTTAAAGAGGGAGGAATAAAATCCTTTCTGGGCAGACCGTATCCCAAATAACGAAGGGCGGTCATAAAAGTGGTTTTCCCGGCACGGTTTGGGCCTGCTATTATGACCAGTCCTGGATGGATCTCCTCCATTGTCTGCTCCCGCAAAATCCCGAAACTTTTAAAGTAAATCCTAAGCAATTTCATTGTTCCTCACGCTCCTTAACAATCCTTTCCAGAGCCAGGTTAAAGGCATCTTCCAAAAGGGAATCAAATCTTTCTGCCGTTACTGGAAAGGTATCGTCCCTTAAGTCCTCCGGCCTTCGGGGTTTATACCAGATTTCACCCATGGCGGAGATAGCCTCCTCCTTGTATTTTTCATCCTCTTGAATTTTTTGCCTTATTGCATGAAGAGTTTTCAGGGTTTCGTCCTTCTTAAGCAAAAATTCTAAATCCGGTATCGGAGAGGCCGTGCGCAACTTTACCCCTTCAGTCCATAGATAGGGTTTGTGAGTAGAGAGACGTTGGTTAAGCAGTTCTTCGAGGGTTTCCGTGATTTCAGGTTCGTTGCCGGCAATCAGATCGTCATGAATGGGGCACCTGCCGCTGATTTCCCAGCGCACTGCATAGCCTTCCGGTTTAAAATCATTTTCGGCCAGGGAACAGTCGGGAAAGATACCGGAGGCGGCAGCGCTTATTTTTTGTCCCTGTTCCACCAGCAACTCTTCCAAATCACCTATATCGCTTAAAGATGGATATAAATCCAACGAAATTTTAGGGATTAACCAGACTATTGGGGAAGTAGGAACGAATTGGACCTTCATTTGATCGGGAGCTGCAGCCTCCACAAGCAAACATCCCTTTAGCCCACTTTCCCCTACGTTTCTCCCCTGGGGGATACCCGGATAAGCAATAACCGGGTTTTTGTCATTTATGATAGTAGGTGCATGAATATGCCCCAAAGCCCAATAATGGATAGCGGGAAAATTTTTTAGTTCTTCCGGCGAACAAGGTACATAAGTATTGGGCCCGGGATCAAGTCCTGTGTGCAACATGGCAATATTGATCAGGTCATCTTCCGGGGGCTTGTAATTAAGATGTATTTTTTTAGTTTCAGATGGGGCACCGTAGGATTGCCCTAAAATCCTGGCCCGGATTCTACCGGACTTATCAGCAACCTCGTACATTTCCACCGCCTCTGCCCCCAAAACTTTAACATTGCCCGGAAGCTTAAAGAAGTCCATGCTTCTTCCGATGGAGTCGTGATTGCCGTAAATAATGAAAACGGGAATGCCCTTGCTGGCCAGGCGTTTCATTTGGGTGTTAAGGAAAAGATTGCCTTTTACAGAACGAGATTCATTATCATAAATATCCCCGCACATTAAAACAAAATCCACATCGTAATTCAGGGCGGCATCTACAATGTTTTCAATAGCCTTGTAAGTACTTTCCCTTAGGGATTTTTGTAAAACGTCTGAAACCTTTCCCACTGTTTTCAGGGGACTTCCCAAGTGCAGATCCCCCGTATGGATAAAACGGATACTTTCTTGCAATTTGGTTCCTCCTGAAATAGTATTGCAAGGTACACAGGGGGACGTACCTTTTGTGTTGTTACAATGTTTTTACACAAGGGGACGTACCTTTTGTGTTGTTGAAGCAATTCGACATACACAAACCACAAAGACGGATCTATTACGCTGCTCATTTATGGTGATAACAAAAACATTGTAACAACACAAAAGGTACGTCCCCTTGTGTACCATGTACTCCATGTTTTGGTTCAATAACGAATGCCTTCGTTGACATATTGGGTCAGTTCACCAACACTTAGACCATTAAGACCCAGCTTGTCCAGGGTTCGCCCACGACGCCAGTAATCAGTGCCGTGAATTAAACAGCACAAGCGAATGATCGCATCAATGCCGCGCACTGATACCCCGTAAAACTGGCCGAGAGCGGCAATAGGTACCAAACTCATGGGGACATCTTCAAATATATAGCGATGGTTGAGCGTGTTGGGAGCCATGATATCGTAATATCCGGATTGGCCATGGATAGCCTCATCCAGATTGGCACCGGTGACATTGTAAGCCAGCTGCAGCCATTCCATTGCTGTGCGTGCCCGGATACCCAGGGCGGAAGCCACAGTAACCCGTTCACGATCAAGCACTTCCAGGACACGGGCCACCGAAGGAGTCACTCCATCGAGGTAGAATCGAAAATCCCCATGGGTAGATTCGATGCGCCCGGCATTGAGAATAGTCAGGGCCGGGTGAAAGATAGCACCCATGTTGTTTAAGCCGGTGCTTAAAACATTTGCTCCATCAATAAACTGGGGATAAACGTCCCCTATAATTTCCAACACTGCCTTAGTGCGGGTAGCCGGAAGAGCAGCCAAGGAAATGGCATTTTTAATGCGAAAGATACGTGCCTCGGCAGGTCCATCCGAACGGCTGGCATAAATAAATGTTTCTGTTTCTGCTACAGTGATCTCTGCCTTACAATGATGATCACGCAATACTTTGTCGACCTCGATTGCACCACAGGTGCGCCCGGGATGCAAGATGATCGTCTGCCCATCCTGAAGATGGGGTGCCATAAGAATGGAAACGTCTTTATGTGCAGAAGAAGGTACGACCACCATGATTACGTCCGCCCCAAGGATTGCTTCCTTGATATCTGAAGTAACCAGGGCCAGCTCTCCAAAGCCGTGGGGACCCCCTTCATAGCTTTCTAATTCTATGCCTCCCCGGGCACTAATTGCAGAAATATGATCAAAAGTACGATTATAAAGAGTAACTTCTATGCCCATTAAGGCCAGGTGGGCAGCCATAGCCTTTCCACCATGGCCGGCACCAATTACCGTATATTTTTTTGTTTTTCCCATAAATTCCTCCTAATCTCAATGTAAAATTGGTTCAGGTAAGAATCGGTGAAGACGTTCTCTTTCCTTTAATGGCTTATCTGTTTTGCTCACAGCAAGACAGGCTCCGCGGATGACCTGCGTACGAATACGCCCGGGGGCAAAAGGGTTACTGCGCAGATGAGGCGCATCCAATATACCTAGCTCCACGGCGCGGGCCAGTGTGGATGGATCGAGCAGCGGATCACTGTCCTTTTCCCGATGTATTTCAGAAATTGCCTGCAGGGTAACGCGGGCCTCTTCGATTAATTCTTGTTTGCGCCGTATAACCCGGGGATCAGCAGTCAGATCCGGTTGGCCACGACAAGCATTTTCAATGGCCTGGCGAGCCATCCGACAAGCATCGATCACATCTGTAGCAGTGGCGGCATGATGGGCTTCGGTATGCCCAACGATATGCACAATATGCGGTTTTAAAGCCATTTGCAAATAAATACTGGCCGCCAGATGCGCACGGGCAGCATTGATTTCCAGGGGGTAGCTGAGCAAACCCGTGCGGGTTTGACGCCAAATTCGAAAGTCTTCCCCCTCCAAGGGTGCAATCATTTCCAGGATAGCAAGCATTTTAGCCAGATCCATAGCATCGGATAGCCCGGGCGGGCTGTTAAACATTAGCTGGGCTACATAATCCCGGACACCAAAGGCCTTGGCATTGTAGGCAGAAAGATAAGCAGAAACGACAAAAATTACATCCGGCGCTTCGCGCAAGCCCCAATGATGGGGTTCATTTAACTCGACAGGGATCCCTCGTTTGCCATGCCATTTCATCAGTTTTTGGTGTTCCCGAATGGAACCCTCCAAATCCCAGGGGCCGCGGCCATCCATGCGGTTGAACCAGAACAAGGGAGTGGCACACCAGGCATTGTTTATAGTTTCCATGTACATAGATGCCAAACGGATAAAATCATCCGTACCTGCATAGGTGCGCAACAAAGGATAATTACCGGTCCGGCTGGCCTGGTACAACTGCCGAAAGTCGTCCGGCGAACGCACCGGAACACCGCCGGCGCCGGCACGGCGAGGGTTTTGCCGCTCGGGATGGAAAAAATTCTCCTGCGCGTCCTGATCAGTACCCAAGGAAATTACATCCAATAAGCGGGAAGAGGCAATTTGAGCAATACCGGCAAGGGTTTCCTCCATTGAAGGCAATCCAAAATGGTGGCGTAATACCGGATAAGGATCTTTCCACCGAATCCGCTCCAACAATGTTTGGGGATAATCATCACTAGTTTTTTCCCGGCGTACTTGACCCCGCAAATAGGCTAAAATATCTTCCACCGGCTGGCTGCCATCGAAAACGCGTTCAAAAAGGCCGCTGGCTTGGGCCAGCTTCGCTACCAAAGGGGTTCCGCCGAAAACAAAACGCACCCCGTCGGAACGCAGCTTATCGGCAGCTGCAGCAAAGTCATCAAGTAAACGTGCTCCGGGTTCGGGCATAAGACGGTAAGAAACCGCTACCAAGGCAGCTTTTTCCCGGCATGCAGCAGCGATCACTTCCCGGCTGGAGGTCGCTGGGCCCAAAAACACAGTCCGCCATCCGGCCGTTTCAGCCAAACGCAAAAAGTTGATTACGCCGGCTACATGAACACACTCTCCTAATGCTGCGGCTACGACTGTTTTATTCATCTAAAAAATCCTTTCTACATAAGGCACCTGCCCTACGCAGGCGGCCTTAAAAAATATAGTTCATTTCTCCATAATAAATTACCAATAAAAACGAGCTCTTTATTTAATTCTTCTGTAAATTCACAAGGCTACGCCTGCTAATAAAGCGGCAGCCTCCTACCATCCACCATTATTATAATTTTATTACAAGAAATACAATATTTCAACTCCTTTTCACCAACCCCGTTTTGCCCCTTAAAACAACCCTAATATCTTTGATAGCAGCATATGATAAACATAATCTTATTCCAGATTCTTTAGAAAATAATGCTTGCTTTCTTCTTGTTTAGCCCATATAATTAAATTAATGTGCGAATAAACGTTCGAACATACACTATAAAGGCAAAAGTATGTTAGAAGACTAAAAATTTGCTTGTAACAGGAGGATGAGATGCAGATCTCAGATTCTAAACGAAGTGGAACCAAAACAAGCTCTTTTGGAACCCCTGGGAGAGTAAACCATGATTCATCAGATTTTTATAATAGCAAACTATACAAGGGGCAAAAAAAATCAAAAAAGAACATCCATTACACAGAAAATATAATTGACCCAAAAGATCTTAACAAAATATATTGTAAAACGAGTGAATCAATGGAAGAAATACCTGACTATAGTGTACATTTAATGGTCACTTCACCGCCATATAATGCGAACAAAGAATACGATGAAGATTTATCCTTGGAAGAATATCGTGCCTTGCTAAAAAAGGTGTTTCAAGAAACGTATAAAAAACTAGTCACGGGAGGGAGGGCTTGTATTAATATTGCCAATTTAGGAAGGAAACCTTATATCCCTTTGCATGCATATATAATCGAAGATATGCTGGATATTGGTTTTCTGATGCGCGGAGAAATTATTTGGAACAAGGCTTCCAGCGCAAGTCCCTCAACTGCTTGGGGAAGTTGGTTATCAGCCTCCAATCCGGTATTAAGAGATATCCATGAATATATACTGGTTTTCTGTAAAGAATCCTTTTCCAGAAGGCGTGCTAACAAAGAAAATACCCTGCAAAAAGAAGATTTTTTGGAATGGACAAAAAGTCTTTGGACATTCCCCGCTGTAAGTGCCAAATCTGTTGGGCATCCGGCACCATTTCCGGAAGAACTGCCGCATCGTTTAATTCAGTTATATACATTCAAGGAAGAAGTTGTGCTTGATCCGTTCTGCGGCAGCGGAACAACTTGTATTGCCGCGCTGAAAAATGGAAGGCGTTATCTCGGATACGAAATAAACCCGGATTATGTAGCATTAGCCCACAGGCGCATTCGTGAAAATGTTGGGCAGTTAAGCTTGATTGATGGTTAACAATCGCTCACAGGTGCCCGTATAACCCCTGTTTCCTACACCATAAAAACACAACCAACCCGTTTATAGTACATTTGCCATCTGCTAAGCCAGATGGCATTATTATTACTGTTGAGAATATTTCTGTTTCCACAAACATAATATTTTAGCAGCTGTCCATACAAATTTAAACAGCAAAATAAACGGTGGGCATCTTAAAAGTCAAACCGTAAAAAATTAATTTATCATTTCGAAGCGGAGAAAAACAAATTGAAAAGGAAAATAACCGTTTTGTTTCTATCCCGAAAAAAGGTAGGGGCCGGTATGATATTATTGGCGCTTATCTTTCTTATGTTTTTCTGCAAATGGCCCTATAATCATCTTGCCGTAACCCAGAGAAAAGTTCCGGCTCAAGCGACGCTAGTAATCGATCCCGGCCATGGGGGGATAGATGGGGGAGTAAGCCGCGGTGAACTGCTTGAAAAAGATATTACTTTAGGAATTGCAAAATTACTGAAGAGGGCTTTGGAAAAAAAAGGATACAACATTAAAATGACAAGGGAAACCGATAGAGATGTTAGCCACCTTATTCCAGGCGGCCCCGAAACACGCTATCGAAGGGATGTTCACAGCCGTACTAAATTTGTTAATGAAAGCGGCGCAGACTTATTTGTTAGCATCCATGTTGATGCCTGCGAGGATCCCAGTATCAGGGGAGCTATAGTCTTCCATAGTAAAGATAATGCAGAAAGTAAAGCGCTGGCAACAATTATCCAAAACCATTTAAATAAAGTGACAGAAACAGATCCCCAATCAGGGGAATATTTCCATAAAGGAATCAAAGAAGGAGATTTTCATATCTTAAACAACTCTACCATCCCCGGAGCCCTTGTTGAAGTGGGATTTATCACCAATGCCGGTGACAGGAAATTGCTGTCAACCCTGAGCCATAGAAAAAAACTGGCTCAGGCAATTTGTAACGGAATTATTGAATATCTTCTTGACCCTCTTGCAGACAATGGGTTTCAGGATCTCCCCGGGTTGCCACAGAACGATAAATAAGCTCGAACGAATTTTTATCATTCTTAAGAAACGGGGTAAGTAAAAATCAGAGGTTACCGAAGTAAAATTCGTTTCAGGCCCGAAATTTTGGAGCGCCAATTATTTTCCAGAAGGCTGTACCGCACAACAGCGTTTTGTTTGCTAGAGGCATTGATAAAAATTTGATCAGCTTCGTAGATCCCCACATGCGTTGGCTCCTCTATAACATCTTCATAGAAAAAAACAAGATCTCCCGGGCAAACATCTTCCCGATTCACTGCAAACCCATCATATTTATATTGCAAATCAGCATCCCGGTGTAAATTAATGCCACACAAAGCATAAACCGTGTAGACCAAGCCGGAACAATCTATCCCCCGGGCTGTAAGCCCTCCCCATAGGTAGGGTACACCCAAAAATGATCTGGCTGTATCAAGCACATATTCCCCTGTTGCCCTGCTGCCGGAAATAAGGGCCTTTTCACAGAATACATCTTCGGCTTGGAGCCAGGCTGTCTTTCCCTCGGGGAGCCATATTTCATACCAGTTCCGTTGTTTCTGAAGTACCCACAGACGGCTATTAATTGGCAGCTCCATGATCTTTTCGGCATTTATTGCCGGGGCATTTTTTAATCCGGCACTATGTTTTCGGACAACAACTTTCCCTATCTGACAGGGGGACGGTTCTCTGTCACCTCCCACCTTTCTTTCAACAAGATGACGGGGGGACGGTTCTCTGTCACCTTCTTTATCTTCCTCAAAATAACAGGGATGACAAAGCAAAGGTTTTCTGCCATCACACCTCTCTCCTTCAAAAAAAAGCACCTCTTTTTTTACCCAGCCCGTATAATTTTGCTGAACAGGAATTTGGACTTGATACCAAAAATCGTTCTCGCCTATGATTTCTACCTCCGTAGCAAAAACAGCCTGAGTTACTACTTCAGATTTATCCGAAGGGCGGGAATAAACATTAGTCATAGGTGTTTTGATCAGGACTTTCATACCAATTATTGCTCTCCTTTCTGGCCCAAAAATAGTGAAGTGAAAAACCCCAAGATCCTTTGCCGGTGCTTAAGATGTACGGGTATTAGCTCAAAAAGGACGGGCGTTTACGTTCATTACAATTATTAATAGCTTTTTCTGTCAACGCTTCAAAGCCAATTTTTTAAGCATTTTATGATGGGCCGCTGTTTCAAATTTGTTATTAAGCAGTTTTAACCTCATTCCAGGATATTTATTGTCAATTGCTTTTTTTAGAATATAATCGGCCAGCCATGGGTTTTTGGGAAGCAAAGGACCGTGCAGGTACGTCCCTAAAACATTTTTGTAGATCACTCCCTCCTTCCCGTCTTGCCCATTGTTCCCGTATCCTTTCAAAACCTTGCCAAAGGGCAAAGCTTCTGCCCCCAAAAAAGTTTTGCCGGTATGGTTTTCAAAACCAACAATAGTCTTATAAAAACCTCCCAACCTGGCCTCAAGGGCAATAGGCCCGACCATTCTTTTTTTGCCGGTAATTGTCCAAACATCCAGCAGACCAATTCCTTGCACCCGTTCACCTTCGGGCGTTAGACAGTATTTACCCAGGAGCTGAAAACCCGCGCAAATGGCCAAAATAGGGATCCGTTTCTCGGCACAATAATGAATTTCAGATCTTTTTTGCAGCAGATCCTTGCTGATAATCTTTCTTTGAGCGGACCCCTGACCGCCCTCGATCACAATACAATCGGCATTGTTTATCTTTAGTTTGTCGCCAACAAAAGTGTTGGTTACATCCACAGAAAAACCTCTCCAACGGGCACGCATTGCAAGGGCAATCATATTCCCCCGATCGCCGTAATAGCTCGTCATGTTAGGATACAGATGTAAAAAATTTAATTTTAACCTGTGCAAATTCCTATTCCTGGTTTTTTTCAAACCAGGCTTCACCCTCCTTCCCGTTGGTATTTTAATTTCGGGCAGCATGGTTATCTCGATTGTTTTGCCGGGGAAAACAACATTTTAGCAGCAGGATCATTTTGTCACGGTTTTAGATCAATCTCCCGCTGAAACAAGTTTGCCCACTATTTTCCTCATTTCCTGCAAAGCCGTATAGGTAAGCAGCACCTGCAACTTACCGCCAGCAGGCGTACAGCTTAAGCTATCCTGGAAAGCCTTTACCAAATCTTCCTCATGTTTAATTTTTTTAATGTCAATACCGGCATATTTTAATCTTAAAGAGATTTCCTCCCCCCTCGTCCCGGAACAAAATATTTTGGGAATTTTTTTGTCCGGGCAACTTAACGCTTCAAAATCCACATCCCATAGCCAAGATACGTCAATACCATCGGCGTATTTATCATTGACAGCCAGCAACAACGGCATCCCATGAGCAGCCCCGCCCCATGTGCCTCCTTCAAAAAGCGCGCGCAATGCTTCATTAGCCCCAACGGGGTTTTTTATCAGGAAAAGCTCCACTTTCTTTCCCCCGATAGAAATAGTTCTCCTGCGGCCGAAATCAGCTGTAAATTCACGCAAACTCGCCTTAATTATATCCTCTCTAACGCCAAGAAGAAGGGCGCAGGAGATAGCGGCAAGAACATTATAAAGGTTATAGAATCCGGGAATTTCAAAGGAAACGGGGAAATGACCGGTAGGAGTTTTGATGTTGGCTACGGTGTTTTTTTCGTTTTTTTTATGGCA
Organism: Bacillota bacterium; assembly: GCA_012798755.1. GTDB lineage: Bacteria > Bacillota > Dethiobacteria > DTU022 > UBA8154 > UBA9862. Next base: position 24,171 of record JAAZMP010000004.1, on the reverse strand, counting down.
GGAAACGATGGAATAATGTGGCAAAGGGCGCCTGGCACCACAACCCGGGCACTGGTAAAGGCCCAGGTGGGCGAAGTGAACATGCAGGTAATCATATTTTTTCCCACAATGGTAGCATATTTTTGAGCCCGCTTGCTCTTTTACCTTAATGGATTTTTTAAAGTTCTCCAACCCGTAATAAATAGTACGGGTTTCTTTTTTAATGCTCGCTATCAACGGATCATCAGCATTTAAGAGTAAAAAACCTTCTTTTTTAACTCCATCAAGCCCCCGCGAAATAAGCTCTAGCGTATGTTCCAATTCCCCGAAGCGATCCAGCTGATCCGGAAAAAGATTTGTAACTAAGGCTGCCTTAACGTTTAAACGGGAGGCAACAGCAGGCATGGAAGCCTCATCAACTTCGATAACACCTAAATCAGCGTTTATTTTTCCCAAGTGCGAACTTTCTGCAACAAACGCTGTTGTAACGCCGGAAATCAGATTGGCACCGCTGCCGTTGTGAATTATTTTTTTTCCTGCCCGGGATAAGATACCGGCTAAAAGGTGCGCCGTTGTCGTTTTTCCATTTGTACCGGTAATAAGTATACAGCCTTCCTTAAGCTGCGAAGCCAGCATGGAAAGAACACGGGGGGATAGGCCTAAAGCAAGCCGGCCCGGCAAGGTAGATCCCCCGAAATGGGTAAATTTGCTTAAACTGATATACATTTTCCCCAGGCAGAGGCCGGGCAGTACCTTCAGACGATCGCCCATAAACAAAAATAATCCCCCCGTTGTAACCTTATAATATGGTTTGGGGAGGGAAAAAGTGAACGTTGCCTGGCTATTAGCTGTAACAAACTTTCAATGCGTGTATAGATTTCTCTTCCCTGGGACGGTTACGTTAACACCCTTAGACATTGTTATAATACATTTCCCAGGTCAGGATAGCTTGTCGCTCAATAGATGATTCTGCGGAAAGCTGCAAACTGATAAGCCCGGCGATTAGCTCTCCAATATGATAAGCAAAACGCCAGACTGAGTGAAAACCCGTAAAACTATGTTTATTCCCGATAGATCTATTGAGCTACCAAAAACGCAGGCATCTCACCTCCATCTTTTTTTTATTTTAGGGTCTTTTACATCATTCATTTAATAAAATTCCTGACGGCTTCGAAGTATTCTTCTTCACCTTCAAAAAAAAGGGTATTGTGGTCTGCATAGGGAATAATGAGCAACTTTTTTTCTGTTTCCAGCAAGCCATAAATCGCCTCGGCTTCCGTCATAGGCACCAAATTATCTTCTTCGCCGTGTATAACTAAAGCAGGCAGACGAATGCGCTGTATTTTTTGCCGGCATTCTGCCTCCAACGGCTCCAACTTCTCCGGGGAAACCCCAAGCCGCCGGGCTATCCTGGAAGCACAGACAAAACCGCTTTCGATAATCAGGCCCTTACATTCGCCGTTATCTGCAGCCGCCAGTTCCAGGGCGGAAACGCTTCCCAGAGAACGACCCATGATATATAGGTCAGAGCTGAACTTGCGGCGGGCCAGTTCTTCTTTTACGGCAGCACAAATGCGGTGAGCATCTTCGATCATGGTAGCAAAAGCAGGGGTTCCGGTGCTGTCCCCATAACCCCGGTAATCAGCAACCACCAAGTTTGCCCCCGCAGCATTGAACAGATGGGCAAAACCATCATAATCGCTGACAATCTCTCCATTACCATGGAAATACAAAATAGAAGGAAATTCAGGTTTTTCCGTGTAAAAACGGCAGTGTATTGAAACGTCCGCCTCCACAGCAACCTGTAGATCAAAAGCATTATCCGGGGGGCGGCTAACCATCCGCCGGGGGAAAAAAGCATTCCGCAAAATACGTGGTTCATCTAAAATGTGATAAAGAGACATGATATTGTGCACACCCCTTAATTTATTTATTATGTATTTGTTATTCCGCTATGCAGATGACATCACGCATATTATGATTCTAACGTAACAGGTCCAATCCCTGTAATGCTGATAGTTTTTCTAACCTGCACCTTAAAAATTCATCACTAAAACTTCGTTTACTTCTCCCCGCCCCTCTGCCCGGGCACTGATGGCTCTTTTGGCCTGGATTATTTCAATTTTATAGTCCCGGTAGAGGTCCAAGATAAATTGTGTGGCCGCGTTGGATAAAAGAAACCTAACTCCTTTTTTGTGAAGCATATCGCAACATTCCTTTAGCCTGATCTGATCTTTGCGGCCGAAACCATCCTTGTCGTAACCGGTAAAGCCAGCCGTTTCCGAAACCGGGTCATAGGGCGGATCGAGATAAACAAAATCATCCCTTTCAACCTCTTCCAAGACAGCTGCGAAATCCTGGCAGGTAAATTTTATTTCAGCCTGATTAAAGTAAGCGCCAGCGGCCTTAAGAATATCTTCATTTATGATATTTGGTTTTTTATAATTTCCAAAAGGAACGTTGAATTGCCCCTTTTTATTAACCCTGTACAGGCCATTGAAGCAGGTCTTATTGAGATAGAGCATCCTTGAAGCCCGCTGAACGGGGGTCAGTTTTTTGTACTTCTGGGGATACCGGTCCAGTGCCCTTATGCAGTAAAAATAATCTTTTTCATTTTTGTGTCGCCGGAGATCCGCCAGCAGCCCTTCTACATCTTCCCTGATGATTTCGTAAACAAGCATCAGTTCTGCACAGATGTCGTTTACAACTGCCTTTTGGGGCTGCAGTGCAAAAAGCACCGCCCCGCCGCCCAGGAAAGGTTCATAATATGTAGAAAAAGTTTCCGGCACAAATTCCATTATTTGATCTAATATCTGCCGTTTTCCACCTGCCCATTTAACAAAAGGCATAACAAAATAATTTTCTGCCACTATTTTTACCCCTATTTACAAGCTATTGTTCAAAGTGCACGGGCAGGTACACAGGTCTGCCCTTACCACAAAATGATAGTGCAACGCAACAGTGCAATGGCACAAACATACAAGCCTGCCTTATCAATGTTCGGCAAAACAAGGGAATAATCCTACTTAACGTTAAAATTATCCGCAATTAGCCTATTGACAGCAGAAATTTTTTATATTAAACTAAGGTCAGTAATGGTCAGGATAGAAGATTAAACATTACTAATACTCAAACAAACAGATAAACGGAGGTGACTTTGGTTATGAATACCCAACGTTATACTCAAAAATCCAGGGATGCCCTCGCAGCAGCCCAACAGTTGGCTGCAGAAAGACATCACCAGTTGATTACAGATAAACACCTTCTGGCGGCCCTTCTGCACCAGGAGGAAGGCATGGCGTCCCGTTTTCTGGAACAATCGGCGGTTGATCCTTCATTGTTAGCCGGCAAGACGGAAGAGCTGTTAAATAAAATTCCCGCCGTGACGGGTTATGATAGTTCCCTGCACCTAAGCAGCGGGCTGGCGCGGGTTTTATCCAGAGCAGAAAAAGAGGCCCGGGAAATACGGGATGATTACATCAGCATAGAACATCTTCTTTTGGCTTTGCTGGAAGAAGGCGAACCCGAAACAAAAGAGGCTTTGCGGCAAATCGGCTTGAACCGTGAAAAATTGCTTAATGCTTTGCGGGTCGTCCGCGGTAGTCAGCGCGTAACCGGTGAAAATCCCGAAGATACCTATGAAGCCCTGGCGCGTTATGGGCGGGATCTGACCGAATTGGCCCGGGGGGGAAAACTTGACCCCGTCATTGGCCGGGATAATGAAATCCGCCGCGTCATCGAAATTCTTTCCCGGCGTACCAAAAACAACCCGGTGCTTATCGGCGAACCCGGAGTAGGCAAAACCGCCATCGCAGAAGGGCTGGCCCGGCGCATCATAGCCGGTGACATGCCCGAAGGGCTCAAGGACAAACGTGTTTTTGAATTGGATATAGGCTCACTTTTGGCCGGGGCTAAATACCGCGGTGAATTTGAAGAAAGGCTGAAGGCAGTTTTAAAAGAGGTACAGGAAGCCCAAGGCGAGATCATTCTTTTTATCGACGAACTTCACACCGTAGTGGGGGCAGGCCAAGCTGAAGGTGCTGTAGATGCCGGCAATATTTTAAAGCCTATGCTGGCCCGGGGGGAGCTGCGCGCTATTGGCGCCACCACTTTGGACGAATACCGCAAATATGTAGAAAAGGACGCTGCTTTGGAGCGGCGTTTCCAGCCCGTTTTGATTAACCCGCCTTCGGTGGAGGATACTATCTCTATTCTTCGTGGCTTAAAAGAACGCTATGAGGTCCACCACGGTGTCCGCATTCAAGACAGTGCCCTGATAGCGGCAGCCACACTTTCCGATCGTTACATTTCTGATCGTTTTTTGCCCGATAAAGCAATCGACCTGATGGATGAGGCTGCAGCCCGCTTGCGCACCGAAATCGACAGCATGCCTGCCGAACTCGATGAGATCACCCGGCGCAAAATGCAGCTGGAAATAGAAGAAGCCGCCTTGAGTAAGGAAAAAGACGAAGCCTCACAAAGGCAGTTAGAAAAAATCTGGGACGAACTTGCTGCCGTTAAAAAAGAAACTGAAGCCATGAAAGAAAGATGGCAGGCCGAAAAAGAATCCATTGCCCGGGTGCGCAAAGTTAAAAAAGAAATAGAAAAAACACGCCAGGAAATCGAACATTCCGAACGCGAATATGATTTAAACCGGCTGGCTGAACTAAAATTTGGGCGCCTTCACGAACTGGAACAACAGTTAAAATCCGAAGAAAAGCTGCTAAAAAACAAACAAAAAAGCGGCATGTTGTTGAAAGAAGAGGTAGACGCCGAAGACATTGCCCATGTGGTCAGCCGCTGGACAGGTGTTCCGGTTACCAAGCTTTTGGCCGGGGAAAAAGAAAAACTGCTGCACCTGGATAAAGAGCTGCACAAGCGCGTCATCGGCCAAGATGAAGCCGTCCAAGCAGTAACCGATGCCGTGCATAGGGCGCGGGCAGGCATAAAAGATCCCTGGCGCCCCATTGGTAGCTTCATCTTCCTTGGGCCTACCGGCGTAGGCAAGACCGAGCTGGCCCGGGCGCTGGCCCAGGCTCTCTTTGATGATGAGCGCAACATGACACGCCTGGATATGTCGGAATACATGGAAAAACATACTGTTTCCAGGCTGGTGGGGGCCCCACCCGGCTACGTGGGTTATGAAGAAGGCGGGCAGTTGACGGAAGCCGTAAGGCGCAAACCCTATTCCGTTATCTTATTGGATGAAATTGAAAAAGCCCATCCGGATGTTTTCAACATTTTACTGCAGTTGCTAGATGACGGGCGGTTAACCGACGGACAGGGGCGCACCGTGAACTTCCGCAACACCGTGATCATTATGACCTCCAACTTGGGCAGCCATGAAATATTGGCCGAACAGGAACGAGGGGCTGATTTTGCAAAAATAAAAGCAAGCGTCCTTGCTATTTTGCAGCAGCATTTCCGCCCCGAATTTCTCAACAGGGTGGATGAAACTGTAGTATTCCATGCTTTAAGCCAGGATCAGGTGCGCCGGATCGCCGTCATACTTCTAAAAAACCTGGCCGCGCGCACCGCAGCCGGAGCCGAAATTGGCTTGGAATGGGATGAAATGGCCCTGGATTACCTGGCCAACAAAGGCTATGAACCTACCTATGGAGCCCGCCCTCTAAAAAGGCTGATTCAACAAGAAGTAGAAACAGTACTGAGCCGGATGATTATAAAAGGAGAAATTACCCCCCAAGATACGGTGGTAATAAGGGGCCAAGAAAATAAATTGGATTTTCATAAAAAATAATACAAGGGCTGCTTCCCCTTTCCCTGCAAGTTTCCCAAGGAAAACTTGCGTTTTCAAAACAGGGTTGGGGAAGCATCTCTTTACCCTCTTATTTAATCTTGCCGTTCATTTTTTAAGATGAGCTCACAACCGATCCCAAGGCTGCTAAAGGTTCTATCCCCACACACATGATGTTAATGTAAAAAAAACCCATGCAACCACCAGAAGAAATGGAATAGTGTTTTTGCCAACAATTTTTGCCACTTTTTCTTTGGTATGTTAAAATTTAAAGGGTAGTTTTTTTAGTGATTTTAGTGACAATAGTGAGGAGATAGCTATGATCGAAAAAATATTGCCGGGCATTTTCAGGGTTGAACTTCCTTTACCTGATCTTTCACTGCAAACGGTCAATGTTTACGTAATCAAAGGAAAAAAACGTAACCTGATCGTTGATTCAGGGATGGATACACAAGAGTGTAAAAAAGCCTTGCTCAAAGCCCTTCAAAAATTGGATATAAAACTGGAAAACACTGACTTTTTTATTACCCACCTCCACGAAGATCATTTTGGCCTTGCTCCGGAAATGACCCCTGCTAATTCAAAAATTTATATCAATGCGCCGGAAGCAACCTATTTGGGGATCGAAAGTAGATGGGAGGATGGTTTTGTACACGGCAAAAAAAATGGTTTCCCCGAAAAAGAACTGAACAAATTTTTTCGGGATGCACCGGATTTTTTTAGAATTTTGCCCTTGGAGGAAATGAAAGATGCCTTGGATGCGCATAAAAAGGGAATTTCACCGCAAGGCCGGGTGCACATAATTGAAGATAAAGAGGTTTTAAACATAGGTGATTATTCGTTACAAAGTATCATGACTCCTGGACATACGAGCGGCCATACCTGCCTTTATGAACCCGAAAAAAAACTTCTGTTTTCCGGAGATCACATTCTGGAAACGATTACGCCGGCAATTTTTTTCTGGCCTGGGGAAAGCCGCAACCCCTTGTATGAATTTTTAAGAAGCCTTGACAAGGTAAATTCTTTGAAGGTTGATCTTGTTCTACCTGGGCACCGCAATACTTTCCGAAACCACCGCGCCCGCATAGCAGAATTAAAAACACACCACTATCAAAGAGAACAAGAAATTGAATCCATGCTTCTGTTAAACGGAAAACGCGGCAGAAACGCCTACGAGATTGCCTCTGAAGTAACCTGGAATATTCCTCAACCCTGGAATGAATTTACAACAATGTTAAAATGGATGGCCTTAGCAGAAACACTTTCACACTTGAAGTTTATGGAATCCCAAAAGAAAATAACCAGCAGGTGTTTGAATGATGAGCTAAAATGCTATTTTTGGCAGCAGGCTAGCCCTGTTTAGCAGCTATTTATGATTATGATATTTGATCATTTGTTCTACAAGAATTTCCTGGTAAACTGCCTGGCCTCTTTGCAGCATGGTTTCAATCAGTTTTTCGTCCCAGGCAATTTCCTGGCCGGCAAGCTTTTTGCTCTGTTCTTTTGTCAGCTTGACACCTTTGGGAGCCTGTAGGTAAGCAACAGAGTCAAAGAACCAGGGTTTAAAAGATGCACCATATCTTTTCGCCAGCCGTTGGCCGATTTCCAGTCCCCGGGGGTCGAAGTCGCCCCCGTAGCAAATTGTCGATCCGGCTTCCACAAGTTGATCAAGAAGTTTGAGGGCTGCTACGCTGGGGTTCCCGCTGGAGCAAATCATAGCCGGGATCTTGGCCCCGCTTGCAACTGCATCCAGAATAGCGCTAAATACAGCAGGGTTTTCAAGCGTATATACCTCTGCCGGCTGCCATGCAGTTGGCTGCTCCAGAAAACGCAGCGGCAATAGCAGGGGGCTGGACGTGGCAGCCAGGGTGGCAAAGACAGGCTCCCGAGGATCTTCGGGCAAAACTTTTAAGCCGGCCACGATAACATTGGAAGAAAGATCGTCTTCTTCCAATCCAACCCGGCTGAAAAGTTCTTTCCGCCTTTCTGCGCCATATTCGGTCTCGGAAAGCCCGTAAAGATGATGCAGGCCAAAAAACAAGAGCCGGCCCAACGGCCTTTCACCATCTAAAGCATGGGGATCGCCGGTTAGAGCAGCCGCAAATATGGGTAGGCGCTGTCGCTGCCAGGAAGTCTGCACAAGTTGATCCAAGGCTGTTACACATGTTTTTAGCAGCTCCGCTGCCTCCTGCTCATCATCACGGTACAGGGCCAAAACAGTGCGGTATCCCGTTCCCCTTCCGCCGGCCAGTTCAGCCAACCAGGTACGGGTATTTTCCGTGCCCGCACTTTCTTGCAAGCCGGCAAAAAAAGTCTCCCATCTTTGGCTTTCTCGCCGGGCGATTTCTTTATGGGACAGCACCGCGGTGCCAAAAAACAAAGGCAAAAATTCCGGCAAAGAAAGTGCAAAACGACTTCGTTGCAATATTTCATCTACTTCCTGCAACTTGATCGTTACTTCACTGCGGCCCCGGCAATCCCGTCCTAAAAAACCCGTTAAGGCATCGCCTTCCTCTGGGGTAAAACCGCGCAACCTGACGGTGCCCCCGACGCGGCCCAATGATTTGTATTTTTTTCTAATGGCAGCAAATAATTTTTGGAAGCAAACATGGTTGAAATAATCCAACATCTTTGGAAACCACCTTTTAGGCAACGCTACTTTTTAAACAAAAGGCTCTTGGCGATAGCGGCAATGGTTCCCCTTTTTAAAAGTAAAATAGTAGGGGAAACATTGAAATTCCCATAGCTTTATTCACTTATTTTCGAAGTGGAAAAATAAAAAAGATGCCGATTTTGCACTTCGCCTGTTAAAGAAATAAACCAGCAAAAGGACATTATCAAAGGCTATTTCCTTAATTCGAAACTGTAACTACAAGGTTTGCTCTACCTTCTCTTGCTGCATTTCCTCGTCCACCACTATACGGCGGGTGCCGTTCCAGTAAAAACGGATCAAGGTAACATAATCTACATCGCGGGGACGATATATTTCGTAAATGGAAAGTTCGGGCACGGTATCATAACAACCCCAAAGCACCTGGCTGGTCATCATATAGTCAAAACCCAGATGGGTAAGCAGTTCAAACATATCCCGCATATTTTCTTCATCCACTCCGGCAAAAGCTTCGTCAAGGCTGATAATCCGGGGGGCCTCTGGGCGGGAATCGTTATAGCGGGAGTTGGCCGCTGCAAAAAGCGGGATATACATGGAAAGTGCCTTTTCACCACCACTAAGCACGTTGAAACGGGCATCGGTCAGCTCCCGGCGGGGCTGCTCGCCTTTTTCAAAATACAACGTAAACCGGAACCAGCGGCGGTAATCCAGCAGGCGGAAAATCCACTGGCGCAAGGTATCCCGCTCGTCGGCTTCCAGTTTGGCCCTTGAAATACGGGAACGGAAATGTTCAATCATCTCCTCTATATGATCATCTCGCAGCTGCCGGGGATCGGTTTTCAGCAGTTTCACCAACTGTGAGGTATCAAGCTCTCTCTCGTTTGCTGCAGCCCGGGGCTCCCATTTCAAATGCAGGCGCAGGCTACTGGTCGTCTCCCGCTGCTGCATCAGATCGTTCATTTGGGTAATCCATTTTTCGGCGCGGTAGATCTTATCGCGAATAGCCTTGCCGACGCTGTGCAAAATGATCTGCTCGTATAGTTCCCGGTCTTTCTGATTTAAAAGATTTTTTTGTTCCTCTTGCAGTTCTTGCAGTTCTTGCACCAGCAGGTGAGGGGGAACCGGGTTCTGCCTGTCCCTAGTGAAAAGGACCAGAAGACGGGCTTCATTTTCCCGTACTGCTTCCCTTACTGTTTCCGGGGCATAATCATGTAGCGCTTGCCGGGTATTGTGGAAAATATCAAGCAGTTGGTCGGTAATATCGGGGTACGTTTTGTTGGCATAAAGTTCCCGGTAGAGACGTTCTACCCGTCCGGCTGTACGGAAAAGAGCCGGGATATCCGCCGGATCGAATATTGCCTCGCCCCACTCTTCCAACAGGCGCCTTTCCCATTCCTCTAGCCACCAGGAAACTTGTTTATTCAGGACGGCTTCAGACTGTTCCAATTGCCGGGCGGCCCCTGTGGATTCCCTTTCCGCTACAGCCAGTTCGATTTTGATCCGGGTTATCTTTTCATTTAATTGTTCAAGCAGTTTTTTAAGTTCGCTCTGCTGCTGTTCCAATTCCTGCAACCGTCGATCGATATCGGCAATACCAAGTTTTTCAAGAAGCTGTTCGTAAACTTTTATCTGCTGGGTAACCTCAAGCAGCCGATCCTGCACTTCGGACAGTTCAGATGTTTCCTGCACAATATTTTTACCAGCTTCTGCCAGATCCTTTTCTGCCCTCTCCAGGCCGCTAAGAACATTTTCATATTCCGTCCAAAAAGATTTCAGTTCTCCCATACAATCCCGGTAGAGATTCATTTGCTCCCCGGCATGCTCCAGGGCGCTTACACTGTGGGGGATATTCCAGCCCGCCATATGTTCATGCAGGCGTGCAGCAGCTTCTTGCAGCTGTTTGATTAGTTCCCGCAGGATGCTGTTTTTGTTTTGTTCCTCTTCTAATGCAGTTTCCAGCCGCAGACGGGCTTTTCGCAAGTTATCCAAGGTATCCTGCAGATCCGCGTCGCCAGGGAAAGCTTTCATATCCTTATCGAGTTCAGCGGCATTTGTCTGGAGCAGATCAAGCTGCCCCCGGCATTCCGCCATTGTTTTTTCTTCTTCTTCCATCAATTTTTCCAGCCGGGCCATTTCGGCCAACCGGGTGCGCTGCCGGGCCTCCTTGCCGATAAATTCGGCACGTTCTTTAAGGGCCGCTTTACCGCAGAGTGCGCCCAGGCGAAAATAGCCTTTTTCGGTTATCATAGCGGTCCCTGCTAAATTACCATTTTCATCCGTTAGCTCAGAATCTTCTGCCAAGCAGACAGTATGCAGCAGACCATCGATGATACCCGCCGTCAGACCGCAGTTTTTAGGCGGGGTGGGCACCAGATAATCGGCCAGGGTAAAATGCAGCCATTGAGGAGAGGGCTTTATCCATATTTCTTCCTCCTCGGAGCCCAGCACACCAAGGCCCTGCGGCGATACCCAGGCATCCAGAAGGCCTGCTTGCTGCAAAGCAGATTCCAGGGCTGCTTTTTTATCTTCGGTTAGCCCCGGTTTGAACTCACAAAGAGCATAAAGAGGTGCCCCCACAGAAGAGCGTTTTTGCCTGGAATGTTCACGGGCAGTGCTACGGGGCGGTTCCGGTTCGCGGCGTTTTTTCCACTGCTGCCACTCCCGGGCCAGGTTTTCTTTTTCCTCTTCATGCTGTTGTAATTTATTTTGCCACACCAAGCGCTTTTCCGAAATAGCCTCCCGGGCACCGTAGTAAGCCTGCCTGGCGGGGCCAATTACACTTTCGTATGATTCATCGGGAAAGAGAGCCAGGGCCTGCAAGATCCGGTGCAGTTCTTCTTCTGCCAGGGGAAGCTGCACAAGCTGCCGGCGCCAGTGGAATATTTTTTCTTCCTGTCCCCGGTGGACTTCGGCAAATTTATCTTCTTCCCGGTGTAGATCTTCCTCTGCTGCCTCTCTCTTTTCCCGTGACTTACTGGCTTCTCTTTCAGCCTGTTCCCGGAGCGTTTGCAAGTGGTTTTTCTCCCGGGCCAGCTTGACAGCCCGGTTGATTTTGGCCCGGTGTTCCTTTATGTCCCGTTCCCAGGGGGTCCAAACCGTATCATCGCCGGGGACACCATCCAACCAACGCCGGTGGTAAGTATCATGATAGCTAAAATCTACATCTCTGGCTATATCTTCCATGTCCTGTAAAACATCATTTTGCCGGTTTGTCAAATTTTCCTGTCGCGTGGTTAGATCCGCCAGTTCTTTTTGGGCCTGCGCCTCTTTGTTCCGCCACATTTGCAGTCGCCAAGAACAGCTTTCTTTATTCCGCTGCAAGTTTTTTAATTCAGACCGCAGGCGGCTTAGCTCCGCTCTTTTTTCCACTGCTTCGCTGGCAATCAAGGTCTGATATTCAGTTTCGATCCGTTTAAGGCCGGCGGCGGAATTTTCCCGGGCAGAAGTTTCTTCCGCCAACATTTTTGTTAAAACCATAGTTTGTTCCAGGTACTTGTCTGCCTTGTTTTTATAGTCTTCCCGCTGTTTTTTTTGCTGCAGCAACAACCGGGATCTGTCGTAAAGCAGGTACTCGTTGTATTTGTTGTAGGCCCGGTGCAATCTTTCTGTTTCCAACAGGTGCACACCCAATTCATTGAGACGATCGTTGATTTCATCCATATCTTCCAGGACTTCGGAAAGCGGACGCAGTTCGTCCTCCTGCAGAGCCGGCAGCGCCTCCGTGAGAATGTCATAAATGGTGGAAGGCTTAAAATCCTTGGACAGTTTGGGGCTGCGCAACTGGATCAAAAGATCCAGCAATTCCTGAAAGGATTCGATTTTCTCGTAACCAAACAGCAGCTTATTGACCAGCCGCTTATATTCACCCTGTTCGGTAACCACCTGCCCGCCGCTGCCGATCGCCTCTTCCAATTGGAGTCGGCTTAAAGGAATTTTTGTTTCCTTTCCCTGGCTGTAGTCTTTTTCATAAAGCAGGATATCCCGCCCCACCCGGCGATTATCAGTAATGGCAAAGCCCCAAAATCCCAGGTTGGGATTGTTTCTCCGGGCACGTAGGCCGATACCCACTGTAAGATAGCGCTTCTGTACCGGATGGTAAAATTCCAGATAGAGATAACCGGTGCGATCAGTATGGCCGCTATCGGCTTCCAAAAGCAGGTAATAATCGACCCGCCGGTCCCGGGAACCGAAAGGATCCAGTCGCCAGGGTCGTTTATCTCCGTCCAGCACCAGGGGCAAAAAACTTTGCATCGTGACTGATTTGCCCGAGCCATTGGCCCCGCGTAAGACCAGCCGGCCACCGGCCATATAAAATTCGGCCTCATCATAATACCAGAAATTAACAACCCCGGCCCTATTCATCTTCCAGCGTTCATTCATGTTCATCCCCACCAAAAAGATCATAGTCACCGTTCCAACGCCCCAAAGCAGGATTGATCCAAATCTGCCCCTCATCCCCTCGGTCGGCCAGGCCCCATTCCTGTAGATGATCCAATACTTCCCGGGCCAGCTCGCTGCCGCGGGCCTGCCGGTGTTGTAAGCCCCACAGCGCTTTATGCTTTTCCTTTAATTGCAAAATAATTACCTCCAGCTCCGCTATGGTCAAGCCGATACGTCCGTCTTCTTCTACGATGATCCCGCTCTCGTCCCGGGATAGCAGACGCCGCAGCTCGCCGCCCAAAAGCAGGCAAATATCCGTAACCCCGCGCCCGGTGGGAAAAAGATACATCTCGCCGGAAACCTCCGGGTAATAAAACAAAAGAGCCTCCCGGTAACGCTGCCCTTCAAGGCCTGCAAAGTTGGACAAGTTTTCGGTGATGGTATGCCGCTGGGTGCGTACATAATAGCGTTCCTCTTCGCTCCACTGCCAATCATAGACCACCGGTTCCTGCAGCAGGCGGCGGTAAACATGATGACGGCGTTTTTTCAGATGCCCCTCCGGGGAATCAGAATACGTTCCCGCTTCCAAGGCGGCCAGGGTGTCATAGGTGGTCAGATCTTGGGGAAAGCGGCGCAAAACATAACGGGCCAGGTAAGAAGGTTCGTAAAGCACATTGCGCTCGTGCCCTAACCGGGCCCATTCGAATTCATCACCGTCCACTGCCACCAGTGCACCCAATGACTTTAACTGTTTCAATGCCCTCGCCATGGAGAGGCGGTGGGTATAGATTGTCCAATCCAAAAAAACGTCCTGGCCGGTCAAATACTCCCTGATTCCCTCCACCATATCAGTGAGTAAAAATTGATCCATTTCATTTTTGCCCTCCAAATACCAGAGGCAATAGCTGAAAAGAGCATAATCCCGCGCTTCGGAGAAATTTTCAAACCCCATCCAGGCCTGCGCTTCCCCCGGTACTTTTTCCAGCTTGACAAACTGCCTGGTAAGCAATAAAGCAAAGCCGCAGTATTCCCCGAACCAATCCCGCAACTCCTGGTACTGTGCTCTAATATGGGCAAAAAGCTCCGGGTCATCCCGCTTGGTGATCCAATTGCGGCTTAACAAAGCTTGTATACATTTTTTGCGCACATCTTTTCTGTTCTCGCCCGTTTTACTCATTCCCCCATCATCTCTTTAAGTCAGGTATGTCTGCTATATACCCACCATCCTCCTCGCTGTAGAAAATATTAATATGATAATCCATTGGGTTTTCCCTCACGTTCCATAGCTAAACCTGAGCTGATAATTGGGCATATCCAGCTCTCCATCTTCACATACCAGCAGGGCTCTTTTTGGCTCGACGGGCATTTGCAGGCTGATAGCAATACCTTCGGGAGTCAATACCCGGCGGGATTTATTGGCTATGCAGCGACCGATCCAGTAGAGCAGGAAGTAGCGTTCGTGCGCGGATATAAGCCCAAAATCGGCAATACTTATTTCTCGTTTTTCCAGGTATTCCTGCAGAACCGCCATTTCTTCTTGTCGCGCCTTCAGGAAACTCTCCCGTGCTTTTTGCTGCCTGGCGCTCTGTTCCCGAATAGATCCGGTACCTGTATCCCGGAGCCGTTTTCTGCTACGTGAGCGCAGCTCCCTGATATTGGGGGCTACCTGCCACATAGATAGATCAGCATTGTCGCTATCTTTTTCGTCAATGCCTTGAAAATGGCGGCAGCGGTAGAAACCGAACACATGACCGGCCAACTTATGGGCCTGGGAAAGATCATCGTCGAGGGCAAAAAACCATCGTCCCAGATAGTCCAGCTCCCGCCTGCGGCTAACACCCATGCGATGCTTTTCTTGAATCCGCAAGGCGCTGCGTACGATGCGGGCAATGGTATCCTTCGTAGTCTGTTCCAAAAAATAAACATCGCTGGGCTCGTTTTCATAACCGGCGAACCAGCGCACCATACTCTGCCATTCCAGCTGTAGGCGTTCCCTTTGTTCATCGAAAGTTACCGGTTCGTCCAGTTGGGGTCGGGCCGCAAGGTCGCGCTGCGCGTTAGAAAAAAAGGTATCTACCAAACCGGTATTAATGGAAAGCAGCACTGCTTCGATCTTGTAGGCATAGCGCTGCAACCCTTGGATAAAATCCTGCAGATAACGTGTTACGGAATCCTTATAAGCCAAAAAAGCCTCGGTCAACATCAGCTCCTCCACTTTGGAGCTTTGCAGGCTGGCAATATAGTCGGAAGCATTTTCAGTCAACTTCACAAAATCTTCGTACGTTTTCTCCCAAAGCGCAATCGCCTCGCCGGGTGGAAATTGCCCGGCCGCCCCCTCCAACCGCTCCAGACCGGAAGCTATATTTTCAAACAGGGTAGGCTCCAAGGAACCGCCATAACCACGGACTTTTTCCAACCCCGATACCAGACGTTCGATTTCTACTGCATACGGGGTCATCTGATAGCGGAATTTTTTGCGCAAATATTCTTCTACCGTGGCCGAACGGCCCCCGTCATGGCGGGGCACGATATTGGCCCATTCCGCCAGTTGATCCAGGTCCTTTTGGCACTGTTCCAGGGTATAATCTTCACCGAGCAAACCATAGGCCACTACCCCGTCAAAAATTTCCTGCGGTTTCAGCCAGTATCGCAAACGCTGGTGCTGCACATAAAAAAAACGCATGATACAGCGATAACGTCCGACATTTTGTACATTTAAATAGCTTGTTTCGACTAGCGGCTTGAGCAGCGACTCGGGCATTGTAAGACAAATACCTCCTCTGCAGCGGCACGGGCCGTCATATATACCGGTTACCTCATTAATCTTATTTTACCAACGCCACAGCCAGGAGTCAATTTAACATTTGTGCAGGCAGTTTAGGTTATTGGGAACGATCCCTTTTTTTCCTACCCCGGTTTTAAACATTCATGAATTTCCCGTCCGGTAAAATCGAACTTAATGGGCAATGATAATAATATGATTCCGGGTGCGGTAGAACCATAATATGGGCTATTTACTTAATATTTGCGTCATAGTTATAAAACATTCATAAACATACAAGATTAAAATAAGCCACTGCCCCAACCCGGAAATTTACGTCCAAATCAACCGCTGTTTAAACAAAGTGATAGGAGCAGATAAAAATGAAAAGGCCTCATCCGGCAATTTTACCGGAAGATGTAGCCCCGGTTGCCGGCAAAACTTGCCGGCAATGTGAACTGGCAGATCATGGAACAAGGGTCATCTGGGGGGAAGGTAGTCCCGGCGCCCCTGTGTTTGTCGTTTTAGATAATCCGGGAGCCAGGGAGGATAAAAACGGCGTACCCTTCTTATGCGGTACCAGGGAAACCATGCAAAAAGCAGCATATGAAGCCGGAATAGAATCCGGCCTCATATACGTAAGCTATATTCTTAAATGCAGGCCCAGGAAGGCTTATGATAAAGAAAAAGCCCGGGCAATCTGTATCAATTACCTTTGGAATCAGCTGGAAGCGGCCAAACCGGCAATAGTGATCTGCTTGGGAAATGTCGTCTGTCAGTCTTTCTTCGGAAATCCGGCGGCAGAGGTAAAACAACTGAGAGGTAAAGTTCATGCGGTCAGGGATTACAGCGTGATAACCTCCTATCACCCCCTGGCAGTAAGAAGAAGGCCTGTGCTCTACAAATACTTTCTGGAAGATTGGCGTTTGGCGGCAGCAAAGTTAAAAATTATTTAAAAAAATGGTTTTCTAAATCCATCGTAGCCAGATCTACATCCCAAAACAACATGGTTACCTCAGCGGGCCATTTCTGCACAGCCGACAAAAGATCCACCTACCAGTTTTTGTTATTATTATACCGGAATTTTGATTTTTCAGGAAGTGTTTCGTTCATACTTCCGCTGCGGAAACCTTGCAAATCCAGCGTTATATAAGCAAAACCCAGCTCCCGGAAACAGGCGCTGACTGCTTCTTTTTTTTCGATCAGATCTGGGATCTTTTCCGGCGGCACCTCGATCCGGGCTAACCCATCATGGAAGCGCACACGCAAATCAATGCCGGTATCTCCCCGGGATTGGAGGAAAAACCGCAGGGATTTTTCGGCGGCAGCAACCATTTGCAGTTTATCTGCAGTAATTTTTTCCCCATAAGGAAAACGTGTCGCCAAACAAGGAGAAGCGGGCCGATCCCAGACGCTTAGGCCGGCACGCTTTGACAGCTGGCGGATCTCCTTTTTGGTCAGGCCGGCTTTCTGCAGGGGGCTTTGCACCTTTAGTTCTTCTGCCGCCCGCTTACCGGGTCGAAAATCTTCTTGATCATCGGCATTAGCGCCATCATAGACCACAGCAAGATTCCTACGGACGGCAATTTCTTTAAAGCAGCAAAAAAGTTCCCGTTTGCAATGATAGCAACGGGAAGGTTGATTGTTCGCAAATTCACTTTTGTCCAATATCCGGGGGTGAACAACCAAATGTTCCACACCGATCTCCCCGGCTACGCGGCATGCTGTCTCTTGTTCTTCTTCAGTATGGACCTCCAAAGCCGCAGTTACAGCCAGCAAGTTTTCCCCCAAACACTCCTTGGCTTTATAAAGAAGATAGCTGCTATCCACGCCGCCGGAAAAAGCAACTAAGGCGTTTTCGGTTTTTTTTAAAATTTTTTCCAGTTGTTTTATTTTTTCTTCCATAAAATTTCTACATTAAAGCCGTACTGAAGTAACGTTCGGCCCTATCAGCCATTACCGTAGCTATAATTTTATCTTTACCGTATTTTTTCGCCATTTCCATGGAAGCCCATACATTGGCACCAGAGGACGTTCCGACCAGAAGCCCCTGCATTTTTGCCAAATTTCGTGCTGTTTGGATGGCATCATCATCTGTGACCTCTACTACCTCATCAACCAGGGAGGTATCCAAAACCGGGGGTACAAATCCATCACCAATGCCTTGGATCTTATGCAACCCGGGCTCATGCCCTAAAAGAGCGGAAACGTTTTTGGGTTCAACGGCAGCCACAATGGAATTGGGGTTTTTTTCCTTCAAGAACCGGCCCACCCCGCATAGAGTGCCGCCGCTTCCCAGCCCCGAAACAAATATATCTACCCGGCCATCCAATTGTTCCCATATTTCCTTGGCCGTGGCAAGATAGTGAATCTGCGGATTATCAGGATTTTCAAATTGCTGGGGCACAAAAATCGATGAATCCGCACCGGCTCTTTTTTCTGCCTCTTCCACTGCACCGGCAATACTTTTTTCGGCAGGTGTAAGTACAAGTTCCGCCCCAAGAGCAACAATGATTTTTTTCCTTTCTTCGCTCATGTTTTCAGGCATTACAATTACAACCTTGTAACCTTTTTGCACTCCGGCAAAGGCCAGTCCTATGCCGGTGTTACCCGACGTAGGCTCCATTATAGTCATGCCGGGTTTCAGTTGGCCGCGTTTTTCGGCTTCTTCAATCATAAATAAGGCAACGCGATCTTTTATACTTCCTCCGGGGTTCAAGAATTCGGCCTTGGCATATAAATTTAAGCCTGTCATTTTTTTTAGGCTAATTAAAGGCGTATTGCCTATTAGATCCAGTGCCGTATCGACCGGTTCTATAAGTTGATGTGATTTTCTTTCCTCCGATTTACTGTTGAAAGTTACCTTGGGGTTTCTTTCCATATTGCAGTTCTCCCTTAAAATTTTTCTGGATTATATATCTGGAAATATATTACGAGGAAACAGGGCAAAATCTGTCCAAACCCAGGTATGCAGCGGGCCCTGCTATGGTTGTACCATAAAAAAGTACAGGTTTTTTGCGGTTCAAAAAGGGATCAATGGATCCATTGACAACCGAGCTCCCCGTTACGAGAAACAGATCGCACCAATCCTCGACTTCTTCTAAATCATAGTCGCCGTTTTCGATAGTGACCCCATATTTTTCTTGGCCGATGTTATCCGGATCAAGATCGAAAACCCTTGTTTCAAAACGGCGGGCCAGTTCCTCAACCATCGCCGGTTGTAAACCAATCACAGCAATGCGCGGGTTCCCGTATTTTTCCGCAATAGCATTTAAAAGTTCTTTGCTGCATTTTCCCGGGCCTTCGTCCCGGCAGTGTATGGTAGTGTGTACGTTTTTCGTTTTACGGTATACAGCATTTAAGGCGGCAACAATTACAGCCCGGTGATAATTGTTCACCGGCGGAAGGGTTAAGGCTTCTTTTAAAGAACCAAAAAAATTACCCGGCATATCTGTATAAGCCTGGCCGCCGCAGCCGTCAATTTCCGCCTGCATCAACTTTTCCTTCCCTTTCTGCAGTGGGAAATCATCTCTTCCCGGGGAACCAATGGCCTCCTCCGGGGTAAGTACCTGATAATTTATAGCAACCTCCGCAGAGGCCAGCTCTGGATCCTTGAGAATATCATCGATAACAGGTTGAAGTTTTTTAAAGACTTCTGGCACTGACAAAAAAAACACCTCCAGATTTTGCAAATTATATTATTTATTATATTTTTACTGCTCCTTTTTTCTTTTTGATTATACCATTGCCGGTGTAGGCAAACAAGGCCTTTTATGTGCCCTTCCGGTTCAGCCCTTTTTAGTTCAAATAAGAAATTTTAATAGTTTATTGCCTGCTGCAGCACACTTGCCGCAATAGGGGCAGCGAATTTGACCCCGGAGCCGCTGTTTTCAACTACCACAACAAAGGCAAGCGGGAAATCTTCCCGATCCAAAAAACCGGCAAACCAGGCATGCGGTTTTTTTTCGCCACCGACCTGGGCTGTACCGGACTTGGCGCAGAGTTCAAGTCCTTTGAAGTTTCCTTCGCCGTAAACGCTTAGCGTGTTATTTCTCATCATTTGTTTGAGCCTTTCGGCAGTTTGAGGAGACAAAATCCGCTCTTTTTTGGGTGTATTAATAAATAAAAGTTCCTCCCCGCCTTGTATTATTTGAGGCGCCACGCGCATACCGTTATGGGCAATTGCTCCCATGAAGGCCATAAAATTTAACGGATTGGCCGTATTGGTATATTGGCCTATGCCAGCCCAGGCCAAGTCTATTTCTTTCGCTTCCGCCAGATCTACCTTGCCTACCGCCGTTTTTATGCCGTCAATCGCAAGGCTGGAGTTGAACCCGGCTCTGTTTGCATACTCTTGCAATTTGCCCTTCCCAAGTTCTATGGCAATCCGGGCAAAGGCACAATTGCACGAGTTGGCCAGCGCCTGCTCCAACGTCACTTCACCATGTGATGACATGCAGGTAACCGCATCTTTGCCTATTTGCAAATTTCCTTCACAAAGGTAAGTCTTATTTTCATTATCATCTATGTTATCAATTGCTGCTGCAGCCGTCACTAACTTGAAAACAGAACCCGGGGTATAAGCGGAGGAAAGAAAACGGTTAATGTAGACCCCTTCATATTTACCAGGGTTACCTTTCACATCGGGGGGATTTAGGGGATCAAAAGAGGGAGAGCTGGCCAGGCAAAGAATTTCTCCCGTTTTATAGTTATACACGCCTACCGCCCCTTGGCGATTGCCCAACTTATTATAAGCCAGAGCGCATAAGCCGGCATCGAGCGTAAGGGAGATCTCTTTTCCGGAGATTGTTCTCTTATCCAGACTATATAAGCCATTTACTATGTTCCAGCCACTCAGCTTATCCCTGAAAGCCACCAGCGCCCCGGTTTCCACATTGTTGCCCAAATCGCCCGTGACATGCATTAAAGCAGTTCGTACCGTTTTATCCTCGTTGAAGTTAATTGATCCATCGTTTATTTGAACGAGAATATTACCTCGCCGATCGTAGATTGCCCCTTGTGATAATAATTTGCCGTTTTCGAACAGATGTTTATTGGCAGGGTGCTGTATCCAGGTAGAGGCTTTATGGAAATATCTGATGGAAAAAATCGAAAGGCCTATTAGCAAAAGTAATGAAAAAAATAACAGCACGGCGGCTCTTTTGGAAACAAGGTTCATGTCATATCACCTGCCCCACCAGCGTTAAAACGATTACCGGCAGATTTGAGCAGCGCCAAAAGTCCCCAGGTAGCAACCATGGAAGACCCCCCTCTTGATACAAAAGGCAATGTTATACCTGTCAAGGGAAGGATATCCATCGGGCCTAAGATGTTCAAGGCAGCCTGGAGTAAAAGCATGGAAGCTGCACCACAAGCAGCGATCGCATAAAGAGATGAACGGCAACCTTTGGCCAGAAAAACAGCATAGATCGCAAAAAACACAAAAACGAGCGCGATCATAAGTGCAACCAAAAGCCCCCATTCCTCACAAAGCATACCAAAGGCAAGATCAGTTTCTGCTGCAGCGACATTGGCAAGAAAGCCATTGCCCGTGCCTACCCCCATCAATCCCCCGCTTGCAGCAGCAATCATTGTGCGCGTCTGCTGGTAACCGGCGGTATCAGCGTATTCCCAAACTTTTCCCCATACCGCAAACCGGGAGGCAATGTAGGGAATAAAAGAGATGACCGCCAACGCTCCAATTGCGGCCCCGGATGATATAAAAGCAATGGTTCGCAGATCCCCGGAACGCATGAAGGCAATGACGATAAAAGCTCCGAAAAATACGACTACGGTGCCAAAGTCTCTCATGAGAACGAGCGCACCAATGCATACACCGGCAAAAATGATAAAGGCAGTCATATTGCGTGTTGTAAGCAACCTATCCAAAGTCGCCGTACCGGCCATGACAAAAGCAATTTTTACAAATTCCGAGGGCTGAAAAGTTGTAAAACCAAGATCGACCCAGCGTTTTGCACCAAAATATGTCTCTCCTATAGTAAGATTCAAGGCCAGAAGCACAACTGCGGTGGCCACAAGAGCATATTTTAGCTTCCGTGCCCTTTCCGGATCTTTGATCACTGCCCCAATCACGGTGTAGGCCACTATACCCAAGTAAATGGCTACAAGCTGTTTATAGAGGAAATCCGGATTTGCTGAGGCAATGTTAAACAAACCCAGTCCGCATAAAAAAAATAACAGCAGTTCCAGATCAAAGCTCCCCCTACCCCACCAACATACGGTAATATAAAACAGACATTCCGAAAGGATAAAAATCAAAAAGGTCACGGGTACCGCTGGAACCAGGCCCTCACCCAGCGAAATACAAATTTGAACAGCGCCCAAAATCTGAAAAAGTAAAATCAAGGTAAAGGCGAGGCCGGATTTGTTCTGTTTGTCGAGTGGTGACGGGGATACCGGGGCAGTTTCCTTCCTTCCCGGCCCGGCTTCTTCGGCCGGTGCCAATACCATTTCCAGCCCGGCAAAGGAAATAGTGTCCCCATAGTTTACAAGATCGGACTTTTCCACCTTTGCCCCGTTAACCTCCACTCCCCCTTTTGATCCAACATCGGTAATATGCCAAACCCCATTACGGAACGTAAGCACAGCATGACTCCTGGATACAAAAGCGAAAGCAATTACGATATCGGACATTTTGCTTCGCCCGAGCGAATTTTCCCAATGCTTAAGGGGTATGCGGCTGCCGTCTTTCGCCAGCAAATAGCCCCATATCTTATCTTCTTTCCTGTTTTGCAGAAGCGATGAAATGCAAAGAAACAAAACAGCGGCGGTCAGCAAAGGAAATATTCCCCTTACCAGAAAAGTAAACAATCCTGCTGTCATTTCTAAATACGAAAACAAGCCTGCATTGCCAGCAAAAATCCCGGCAACCTTTGCTGAACACAACTCTAATAATTTAGCCACATTTTCCCATAAACCGTTCATCTGATTCCTCAATTGAAAATTAATCTACGTACGGCTGCGTTTGCATAATATGATTGCCACCCCAACCGCTGCATCCATCATTACCAGTATAACGGATCTGAAAACTTATGTCCTCTTTATTAGATTGTGATCCTTCCGGAAATACCTGGCTAACCTTTATAGCTACAATAAAAAGAGCTGTCGGTCCATCTTCTGTAACGGCAGTTCAGACACGTTCGCTCCTCGCTTACAAGTTCCTCTTCAACATCAAAAGCAAAAGCCCGACAAATCTTTTTGTGTGTCCATTCGTCACCAAAAGCCCGAATTTCCTTTTTGTACATGCTTTTCCAGGTTTGCGATTTTTCATCCCAGTTTACCACCAACACCGGCCTTTTATCAGATATAACAGGTTTTACCTTCCACGTGATAAAAACCTTTTGATCTGCGGACAAAAAATTTAAATTGTTATCATAAACTGCTTCAATGACAGGGCTGGTAAGAAGCTGCCCCACCGTATAGGTTTCTCCTTTACGAAACTGACCGGCCCCGCCCCTTACTTCACCGTCATTACCCTCAAGCCGCAATCCTATACCGGCCAAGGCTCCAATGATCCCCAGGCCTGTCCCACCCACCTCCTTAAGGTATACATTTGCTTGCGCTGCCGTGTTATAGGCATCTTTTTTGGTTAACACTTGTCTTTTAGCCTTCAAACCAAATTCGATAAGTATGGTTTCATTCAGTTCTTCTGTTATTTTGGCAATACAAATACCGGGATCGGAACCTTTAGCATTTTCCCTGCACAGGTACTCTGTAGCTGCTGTTTTCACAGAATCATAGGCATTTTCTGCGATATCGCATTCAAAACACATGGAACTGTTGTGAGAGGTGTAGGGAATATCCCGGTGCAAGAGCAGCTGGTGCCTCGTTGTAAACGTGCACCTGCCAAGGTTATTTTCAGCAATCATATCTTTTATTTCTTCTGCTATCCACCCTGTTCCCCGAGAGTCTATGTTATCTGTATCATCAATACAGATCAGCAGTTTCATTGGCAAAATTCCCCCTTTGTGCGTTTACACCCCCTAAAACCAACCGCTATGCACTAAAAAACATAGCGGCAAAAACGTAGCACGGCACCATTCATCCGGGGTATTATAACAAATTCTTATGAATGCTGTCAATAGTCCAGAAATCATATGTGTTATTCTGTGATAATGTCATGTTGAATTTATTCTGGTAGAATGTCATCTATGTAAAATGGTAAAATGGAAAAGAAAGAAAAATTTGCCATGGCTAAGTAGAACATAGGGTAGAACATAGGTATAATGGAAAGCCAACAATCAAACAATCGATGCGGTTGGCACTGCCGAAAAACAGTTATATTATTTAGCGGAACACCAAGTATTTTCATTCTACTAAATCTGCCGGCTGATCAAATAGGATGCTCCGGCACGATTACCACTCTGCCCGAATCGCTGATCGCGCTGACCTTTACCTGATAAACGGATTCTATGTTTTCCGGGTGGAGAATTTCAGCCCCGCCGGCGGCATAGACAATCCCTTTTTTGAGCATAACAAACTTGTCGCAGTACCGGGCCGCCAGATTTAAATCATGAATAGCTACTATCGAAGTTATACCTTTTTCTGCTTGTTCCTTGATCAAATTTAAAACCTCCAGCTGGTGCCTTAAATCCAGGTTGCTGGTGGGCTCATCTAAAAGTATAACATCTGGTTCCTGGGCCAGAGCCCTGGCAATCAAGACCT
>JAAZMP010000029.1 GCA_012798755.1 Bacillota bacterium | reverse complement strand
TTATATTTTCGTTATATTTACAATATTGCTGCTTGCCTTCAGTTCTATTTTGCCTGGATATGCCAATACGCTGGAAAATAAGATCCGTGAAACTGAACAAGAGTTGGGCACTATCCAAGATAGGCTGAAAGACAGGGGCAAGGAGCTGGCTGAATCACAGAGCGAAGAAAAGAGACTCGAAAAAGAATTAGTTAATTTGGAACAAAATTTGGCGTCTCTTAAGAGGGATTTGGACAAGCTGGACAACGACATTACAGAAACTGAACAGCACATAGAAATTACAGAACAGGAGCTTGCTGAAGCCGAGGAACAGGTCGAACTAAGGGATGCTCTTTTGAAAAAAAGGCTGCGGGCAATCAACGAAAAGGGAGATACAGAGTACCTGGAGGTCCTTTTTAACGCTTACAGTTTTGCAGAGTTTTTGACGAGGTTAAATGATCTGAAGTCAATTGCTGATAATGATCTTAAGCTCTTGGAAGAATCGTTTGCCGAAAGAAAGCTTATTCAAGAAAAAAGAGATGAACTGGAAGAAAAAAAAGAAGGACTGTTAAGCCTCAAGGCGGAGAGGATGGAGCGCCGGGAAGAACTAAGCAGACAGCAATCCGAAAGAGAAAAACTTCTGGAAGTTGTTCAGGCGAACATTGAAGCACAGGAAAAAGCTATCCAAGAACTGGAACAAGAAGCCAAAAAAATGGATGCCGTGATCAAACAGCTTCAGGCGGAAATGCGCCGCCAAACAGAACACCTTACCCCTTCCGGAAGGCTTTTATGGCCCCTGGCCGAATACGGTACATCCTGGATAACTTCGCCCTATGGCAACCGTGTACATCCAATAACCAAGCGCCCCGGAACGTTCCACGGCGGGGTGGATATCGGCATTCCACATGCACGTTGGCCGGGTTCTTCCAGCTACAACGGGAATCCTGTTTATATCAGGGCGGCGGACGATGGTGTCGTGCTTTATGCCGGTATCAACGGCAGTCTCAGCTATGGGTATGGCAGGTTGGTGGTTATCGACCATGGGAAACTGGGTAACGGTGAGGATTTTGCCACTGCCTATGCCCATTGTCATACCATCCTTGTTGCCCCGGGGCAAGAGGTTTCCCGCGGCCAAAATATTGCCATTGTAGGTTCAACAGGATCCAGCACAGGGCCACACGTTCATTTTGAGGTCAGAGTCAATGGTGAAAGGAAAAACCCCATGGGCTATTTCAACTGATCCCTGGCCTTCCTGGATGCATTTTTGGGATAGCTGGTATTTTTTACGATGTAAAGGTATAATAACATAATAGCAGGGGCCGGGTTTTTCCCTGCCCTTAATGATAACCGGCAATATTTGGTAATTTGAAATAAGGGCGTTTCAGAAAGATGGTGTTTTCATGAAACGACGGGACTATGTGATTATGTTGCTGTGTATGCTTATTTTAAGTAACATGGCAACATATAGTTTTACCCGTAGTTTTTTTTCTACATCAACATTAGAGGTTTACAGGGACAGGGGTGAAGCCGGTCTTTTTTGGGAAGTATGGGATATACTAGAAAATAAGTATTTTCGCCCTGTAGACAAAGAACAAATGATCCGGGGAGCCTTAAAAGGTATGCTCCAGTCTTTGGAAGATCCTCATACAGCATACCTTTCACCTGAATCCATGGA
>JAAZMP010000028.1 GCA_012798755.1 Bacillota bacterium | reverse complement strand
CAGGCACAAAATGCGTGAAGCAGCATTACCCATGTTTAACACCTTTTAATTCTAAATCAATGGTTTAATAATTTAGTACTCCATCCAGCTCAGTTGGATTAACGTCAAACACGGCCCCGGTTGCCGGAGCTTTCTCCACAGCAAAAAATTTCGGCAGGCGATCGTCTTCTGGTTTAAAGCCAGCTGCAGTATTAAAGGCTTTTTCCCTTAAAACAGACTGCCGCCCAATATCTATTACTTTATCGAAATCCCACTCCCCACCATATATACCCGCCATCAATTCTGGAATGGTTTCGGGAGAAGCTGCAGAAAACCAGGCAAACATGCACATAAGACTATCGGCCGCGGCAATGACAGGTTGGAGCATCGATGAAACATCAGCCTGGCCTGCAGGATCCAAGGGATCCAAGGACGCTTCCAACGTTAAGCCTGCCGTGTGATCAGCGCCCATGGGAGATGTAGCAAATGTTACGCCTGTCCCTTTTAAATTTCTAGGGTCATATCCCGATATTGCCTGGCCTTTTACAACCGGAACCCTCTTTACCCCCAATGCCTCTCCAGCAGCCAGGGTGCCTTGGCCCAGTATCCTTCCAAATTCAGTTCCTGCTTCCATTTCTTTAATCAACCCAATAGCTGCTTCGCCGTCTCCCCAAGGGATCTTCCCGGCTTCCATACAAACGGCAATGGTTGTTCCGGTTTCAATAGTATCAAGACCGAGCTCATCACACAACCGATCTATGCGAGCAATTATGTCCAGATCAGCCACGGCACAATTGGAACCGCATAAAGCAATGGTTTCATACTCTAAACCGGCGGTAAGGTATTCCCCAGAATCATCATTAAAACTGGAAGAACAATGTATCGCGCAACCCGCCTGGCATGGTTCCCCAATTTTTCCGCCTCCAGCTTTTATTTTACTTAGAAATTTTTCAGCGCTGATAGAGTCCAGGCTATCGTTGAATCCCCCGCTGAAATTACGGAAAGGCATAATCGCTGTGGAACCAGTGACGTCAACAAGTGCAGGAGTGCCGATTTCACGTAGCCAGCTCATTCCTTCATTATTTATGGCCACGTCAAAAAATTTTTTCCTGGCTGCTTCATATCTTTCTTTATCGGCATACTGGAATTCGTGCGCCTTTGGGCTTCTTTCGATGACAATAGCTTTGATCTTTTTGGAGCCCAAGACAGCCCCCATGCCGCCCCGGGCATTTGCACGGACAGGATATCCCGTAGAAAAGTCTAAATTGTGGAGCGCAGAATTGCCGTACTGCATTTCTCCGGCCTTTCCGATAGAAATAATGCTTATCGCTTTGCCATAGCGTCCTTTCAACTTTTCAACCAGCACATAATTATTAAGCCCAGCATACTCGCTTGCAGGAATAAGCTCGGGTTTTCCGTCCTGCCCTATTCTTAGCAGATGCCAGTCATCTGACTCAGGCAGATCTTCAAAAATTATGGCCTTTATGTTATGCCGCGCCAGATAGGTTGCTGCGGTACCACCTGAATTAGACTCTTTGATACCGCCCGTCAAAGGGCTTTTGCCTCCAACTGAAAGGCGATGGGCTGCTAATACATTGGTTCCAGCTAATAATGATGTACAAAAAATAAGTTTGTTTCCTGCGCCCAACGGATCACAAGTTGGATCTACTTCATTAGTTAACACCTTGGAAATTAGGCTCCGACCTCCTAAAAGAAGGTATTTTTCTTTTAATTCTTCTTGGGCAATCGTTTTCATCCTTGCGTTGACTCTATATATCTTTGTCATGGTAATTCCTCCTGATCCGTTTTATTAAAACACTTCTTACATAATGCTAATATTCGTAAGCCTTTTTAATCATCGCTAGCACCTGCTTAGCAGAAGCTTGTTTTGGTCCGAACATAGCACAATCATCCGTCATAGCACCGTCAACAAGCTGTTCAAGTGAATCTTCTTCAATAAAATCTTTCAAACTAGGAATGCCGACCCCCCGATTTAAATCCCGGATAGCATCGGCAACCTTTATGCCTAGTTCTAAGGGAGTCAGATCCTTTGGAATTGAAAGCCCCATAGCCTGAGCAACCCGCTGCACTTTATCAGGAACAGCATCGGCTACATATTCTACTGCCGCCGGAAGTGCAACAGCGCAACCAACACCGTGTGGGACATGATGATGTGCTCCGATAGTATGTGCAATGGCATGTCCCCAGTGGACCAAAGCATCGCTAAAAGCCATACCAGCAATTAAAGATGCAAAAGACATATTTGTCCTGGCAGCCATATCACTGCCATTCTTCACTGCCTTATCCAGATTTTCTACAATTAGCGAAACAGCCTTTTCTGCTAACAAATCTGACATCGGGTTCATACCTTTAGAAGTCAAAGCCTCTACAGCATGTGAAAAAGCATCCATCCCTGTTGATGCAGTTACCTTTGGAGGCAATCCTAGTAACAGTTCCGGATCCACAATAGCTAGTGCCGCAGTAGTAGCCGGCCCTATCACTCCCTTTTTACTTTGAGTCGGAATATCAGAAACAACACTTATTGGCGTTGCTTCGCTGCCGGTTCCTGCAGTGGTAGGAATTAAAACCATAAATTTACCTGGTTTATGTTCATTTCCAGTGGCAACATAATAGAAGTTAATGGGTGCCGGATTGGTCAGCAGCACATTTATGGCTTTAGCCGCATCCATGGAGCTGCCTCCACCCACTCCCACGATTCCGTCAACTTTTTCCGCAATTGCCATTTGGGCTGCCTCGTTGATTAGGATATCGGACGGATCAGGTTGGACTTCGTCAAATATAACAACCTTAAGTCCCGCCTCCTTCAAATTGTCGATAACCTTATCCGCAATTCCTGCACTTTTTATTCCTTGGTCATAAACACACAAAACCTTTTGAATACCTGCTTGTTTCACCTTCAACCCTGTGTGCATTGAGGCTCCCGGTCCGAAAAGAACAGGAACCATCCTACTGAAACTACCAATCATCGTTTTGACACTCCCTTTTTAGAATTGATTTCAAAACAGGCAACGAACGATAATTAAAAATAAACTAAAGGGTATCACCATTTAACCAACCATTAATATTCTGTACGCCAAAATAACATCAGCTTAACTTATAATACTGAAGATTGTTACTATGGGAATATATATTCAATAAATTTTCAAGAAAATCCTTTATCTGAACTATTAAAGACCCCATTACTGATTTTTAAGACAAAAGGGATAAAGGAAATACATTGAAAAGTGAATCTTGCTTTCCTAAATATTTTACGAAAGCAAGTAAAATTTGGAAATTAACCTTTTTGCCATTCAATCAAGCAGGCTGGGGCAGAATTTCCAGAATTTGCCCCAGCCCATTTTAACCTATATTTTGGCTATATCAAGTTATTTGTATTCCCTAAACAACCGGATCAACTCGTCATAAGCTTGCCTTGCCGGCCATCCTTTAGCTTCAGTCTCTTCTATCCATTTTTCGTTTACAGGAGTGAAGTGTTCACCCCATAATTGTATTTCCTCGGGGGTAAGATAAACAATGGTATTGTTTTTTTCTTCAGCTTCTTTAAGCATTCTTTCACACTGCTCGATATTGCCTGCTATTACATCTTCCGTTGATAACTGAAATGTATCTGCTAAAATTTCCTGAATATCGGGAGGAAGACTGTTCCATGTTTCAAAATTTACCAAAGTGCCGATTCCTGAACTTGTCATACCCCCTACGCCAAACATGGTATGATTATTAATTAATTCCAGAAGCTTAAAAGATTCGATCCCGGGCCAGTGCATAAACTGCCCCTCAAAAAGTCCCCTTTCAAATCCCATATACCAATCATTTGGTGGAACCTCAATTGCAGCCCCACCGAGGTTGTTTACCATGAGGGATACATCCCCATAGGATTGTATCTTTATTCCCCGAATGTCCTCTGGCATTTTGACCAACTTATTGGAAGTATGCAAGTTGCTGCCAACCAGGGCATAAATGTTAAGCCATCTTACACCTGTCTTCTCCATTTCCTCCTGTATTTCTGGAACATTTTTTAAAAGTTCCTGATATACTCGGCTTAAGCCACGGATATCAGGAGCTTCTTCAGCAAAAAGACGGTGAAAGATGAGGTTTAAATCATGGATACCCATGCTGAAAGTTGAAACGTACATGCTCATATCAGTCACACCAGTGGCCACTGCTGAAAAGGCATCCTCAAACTTTACAAGCGTTTCGGAAAAATAGGGTGTTATTTCGATCCTGCCATTCGAGCGTTCCTCCGCCATTTCTATTGCCCTTATAGCAGCTTGGCCCACGTCTATCTGCTCAGGGCCCCAATCGCTATAGGTTAGCTGAAATACTTCTTCCGGCACTTCTTCAGACACTTCTTCCGGCACTTCTCCTTCCTCCAGTAAAGACTGTGTTGGTTGTTTATTAGTACAGCCGCCAAGTAACATGGCAATAGATAGAACAATTAATAACACTATCCAAACACATTTTTTCATTTTTTTCCCTCCCTTTTAAATTTTGATTTCTATGTTAAAAGACATACGGCGTTATGCTTTGTCATACGTTAACAGCCTCCCTTTTTCTAAATTTTTCTTCTCGAACGACAACGTTTTTTACTATTACATTAATTTAACTAAAAATAACGAAAGTTCGGGCACTGCGACCAAAAGAGCAATATGAACAATATCAGCAACTATAAACGGCAGTACACCCCGATAAATGGTACCTATCGAAGTATCAGTTGTTTTGGCAAGAACAAACACGTTTATACCAATTGGGGGCGAAATCATGCCCACTTCCATTACCCTCACCATTATTACTCCCCACCATATCGGGTTGTAACCCAGGGCAATTATAATAGGATAGGTAATCGGCAGGGTTAAGATAATCGCTGCAAGAACATCAAGAAAACAGCCTGTAATTAAATAAAAACCTATTATAGCCAATAGAATTAACAACTTAGGCACTTGAAGCCCCACAATGAACTGGCCCAACATCACAGGAAGCTGGCTTACAGTTAAAAAACGCGTGAGCATGAATGCGCCAATTAATAAAAAAACAATCATGGAGGTGTTCCCAGCCGTTTCCGTCACTGCTTCGCTGAAATAATTCCATTTAAGCCTTCGGAGTACAAGTGTAACAACAACAGCCCCGAATGCACCGATTGCACCTGCTTCTGTAGGAGTAAAAATCCCGGCATATAAACCAACTATGATTAAAAGAAAAATAACAAGCATCGGCCAGATATTTTTTAATCCGACAACCTTTTCCCTGAAGGCAACCCTTGGACCCGGAGGCCCTAGAAGCGGATTAATACGGCAAATAAAAAAAATTGTTACCATGTAAAAGAGAACTTCAAGGATGCCGGGAACTATGCCGGCGATAAACAATTGACCTATTGATTGCTCTGTTAATATTCCGTATAGAATAAAACCCAAACTGGGAGGAATAAGAATTCCAATAGTGCCCCCTGCAGCAATAGAACCTACAGCCAGCTTTGCATCATAGTTATATCTTTTCATTTCCGGAAAAGCTACCTTGCCCATGGTAACAGCAGTAGCAATACTATCTCCACAAATAGCAGCGAAGCCACCGCAAGCAGCCACTGTAGCCATGGCTAGACCTCCCCGGACCTGTCCTATCCATTTCCTGGCGGCATCATATAGATCAGTGCTAATTCCTGTAACAGAGACAATCGCTCCCATGAGCAGGAACAATGGAACGGCGGTAATAGGATGATAAGCTGTCTGGCTAAAGGGTTCCATACCTGCCATGAGAGCTGCATTTTCCCAGCCCACAAGGTAAGCGTAGCCAAGAATACCCACAAAAGCCATGGCAGCACCAATCCAAATCCTTTACCAAACAGCTTACATTGCAGTAATATTCTAACTTAATTTCCAAATATTGATCAGTCACTTCCCTGACATTTTCCGATCACCTTGACCAAATTTTCTGAACGGTTAAAACATCAGGCAAACTATCAAAAAACAGCACCAGCTCTTTTTCCGATAGTGATCATTAAATAACCATAGCCCTTCCGTTTAAAAACAATAGGGATTTTATTAAATTCGGCCATTCTTCTGAAATGATACCTATGAGCACTTATTTTTTATCATCTAAAAAGAGGGAATAGAAAAGATAAATAGAATAATAATATATAGTGGCACTAAGGGAAGGCTCAGGAATGAAATAGCGATAGTGTATTAAAATCAATTCTAGAAAAATACCAGGGCAAGTGTTTGCCTAACAAAAGCTCCTTTTTGCCTCATTGCACCGTTCGTTTTCCCACAGTCAATATTTTCCCCGCGTGCTAAGGAATAACGATTTTTTAAAGGCAACGTTCCCCATATTTTACACCATTGTTTGTTTTTGAAATACTATTGGCACCCTGAATCGCTTATATATTCCACTTCGCCATTATTGTTTCCCTAAGACCACTAAGGCAAGTCCAAACACACCATTTTTGATTTTGCAAAATTTACCTGGGGGTTGCGGATCAAACAAAGACTTATAGCAGAAAAATCAATTAGGTGTATAACAGATCTCCAATAGCAAGTCATGGAAGTGCAACAGCCCATCATTCATATTAAAAAAGGATGAGAAAATAGGGGGATTAGATGAATATGCTTGATAAAGAAAACTATGATTTGCGAATAAAAAATAATGAACTTACCTTTGAAAAAAAGCTTACTATTCAAATGGTACGTGAAAAATTCCATGGCTTTTTTTCGCTTAATGGGTACCAGCGATTTTATAACAGAAAAAGCCTTGTATTTCGAGCTGGTGATTTCTCACATAAAGGATATGTTGTAGAAAGTGGAAGAGTGCGGACTTATAAATTAACACCTGAAGGAAAGGAAATTACTTTTGATATCGTAGGCCCTGGCGAAATTTTGGGGCTGGCAGAAGTGCTTTTGAATTGCCCAAGAAAACGGTATGCAGAAACCATGTGTAAAACCACTTTATGGGTTATGGATAAACAAAAACTATTTAGATTGTTTTATTCCGACATAGAATTATGTTTCAAAAATTTATGGATTTTAACACAACAACTGTTAAGATATCAAAATATTGTTGAAGACCTGATGGTTCTACCTGTCAGAGAGAGAATAATTAAACTACTTGTACGTTTATGTAAAGAACTAGGCAAACAGCAAGGCAACTGTACGGTTATTGATTTTCCCATTACGCATGAAGAAATTGCACAAATGATAGGAAGCACCCGGCAAACTGTTACAATTATTCTAAACGAATTAAGAAGGGAAGGTGTTTTGGACTGGGAACAAAAAAGGATTAAAATTTTATCTTGGATGGACCTGCAAGACAGATAGTACCTCAAGCATTTCCTTTGATAACAACCTTTGAACTAAAAAACAGCTAATACTTTAATTGAAATTATAATGGATAAGGTATTTCAGACAAAAAAATGTCTTGACAATGTTGTGCTGCCCACAAAACAATTTTAGATGTTAAAAAGACTTTTTCAGGGACAGTGCTACAAACAAATCACTCTAACAAACCATAGTTTTATAAAAATTTGGGAGTATAAATGCCCCTTCAAGTCCTTTATTCTTCCTGCAACCCAGCATCAAAAACGTCAACAATGGCAGTGCCGCCATCAATCCGTAGCACAGAACCGGTCATGAACCTGGAATCATCACTGGCCAAATAGCTACAGATACCGGGAATCTCATAGGGTTCCGCACCCCGCTTTAACGGCAAATTTTTGAACGGCCCCAAGTTGCCTTTGCCAAATTCACCAAAATGCCCCCTGGTCATATCTGTTAAAACAAACCCGGGACATACAGCGTTACAACGTATTTTATACCTCCCATAATCCAACGCCGCTTGCTTAGTAAGCATGATCAAAGCAGCCTTTGTAGTACAGTAACCTACTCGTCCGGAAAGGCAGCGCAATCCACCCAGGGAGGCAATATTTACAATGGACCCCCCTCCTAGTTCTTTCATATGTGGAATGGTTTCTCGCATCAACAATAAAGGAGCATTTAGGTTGGTATCAAGATGCTTCTGCCAGTCATCTAGATCGATATCTACAACTCCTCCTTCAAAATTAAATGCAGCATTATTTACTAAAATGTCCAGTTTTCCGCCCCACCCTATAGTTGCCTTTACAACTGCCTTGACATCTTCGTACTTGGTAATATCCCCTGGGAATACCTTTACCACACCTGAAGGAAATTGGGAAGCTACATCATCCAAGTTTTTTCTTCTTCGCCCAATAATACAAATTTTAGCCCCATCGTCAACAAAACGCTCGGCTATAGCCGCGCCTATACCGCTGCCTGCACCAGTAATCAGCGCAACTTTGTTGTCTAGTTTCATCGTTACCTTTTCACCTCGGAATAATCGTTTTTTTATATATAATATCTAAACATTTTCCGATGCCCCCTGTTCAACTTTAGCAATAAAATGAATGCCAATGTTTTTTCAGGTTCAGCCCTTTGTTTAGTAACCCATGTTCTTTACCAACAGCATTAAATCCTTGAACATTAAAGCACATTTAATTGTTCTACCTATTGCGAGATTACTCTCTATTTTAACTACGCTTTATACTACCATGCTTGCTGTACGTTTTCAAGAAAAACTAAAGTCGCTGCATGAACAATAGTATATTTCAGATTGTTGCTACCGGATTGATGAACTTTTACAATTTTAATTCCGAAAAACTCCAGTATTAAAAATGCTGCATCGCCACTTTGAACATATTGATAACCTATAAGAAGATCCTATCGGCGTTTAGAATAACAGCCACCTGAGTTCAAGGTGAAAGCCCTAACAGCAAGGCGATCTTGCGCATAACCAAATGGTTTCTAAAAATTTTACCTTAGGCATTATTATGTTTCCCCTTCGAACTTCCCTTCTTCTTTTGTTTCCATCTTGTCAAGCCGGATAAACTTTTTTTCTGCCACTT
This sequence comes from Bacillota bacterium, assembly GCA_012798755.1. Lineage (GTDB taxonomy): Bacteria > Bacillota > Dethiobacteria > DTU022 > UBA8154 > UBA9862. The sequence goes on along the minus strand of JAAZMP010000028.1, from coordinate 6,843 downwards.
CTGCAGTAAACCAATAAGGCCTCCTGGCAAATATAAGATGGCTACCACCATAATAATGCCAAAGATTAACATGTAATGATAAGGGAACTTAGTAATCAACGCTTCTTCCAAAAAGGCAAAAATAGCTGCGCCGATTACAGGGCCATAAAGTTGTCCCATGCCACCAAAAATAGCCATTAGCACAGGCATAAAAGAATAAAATGGATTAAAGGCAATGACTGGATCGATGTAGGCCCATCGTGTAGCCATTACTGCCCCGGCTATACCGATAAAAAAAGCACTGACGGCAAATGTTGCTATTTTTAAAAACGTTACGTTAATACCAACATGGGCTGCTGCTTCTTCGTGTTCACCAATACTTTGCAAGGCTAAACCATATTTAGAGTGCCTGATCAGATAAGCAGCGATTATTAATATCACAAAAATGGTAAGCATAATATAGTAAACATGGGCACTGTCCAAAGAAATCACGAACCGGCCACGCGTACCGGTGATATTGATTTCCCACCATAGAAGAAAATGTTTGACAAGTTCAACAAGCCCGAAGGTAAATATTGAAAAATACATACCTCTCAACCTCAGGGTTATTACGCCAACAAGAAGCGCCAAAACAAGACTGGCCAGACCGCCGATAATTATGACCAGGGGTAAAGGTACGCTCTGCCCAAATATGGCTGAAGTATAAATACCAACCCCGAAAAAAGCCGCGGAGGCTAAAGAAATGTAACCGGAAGGCCCCGAAAAAAGAACCCAGCTCACAGTAATAATGATATACATAAGAATATTACACAACATCATTACAGCATAGGCTGAAACAAAAGAGGGTAAAAAAAGCAACAAAATCAGAATCAGAAAAAGCAACATTGGCCAATAAAGGTTTTTGTGAGCAAACGTTATTTTATTCATTTCCCTACCTCCCCAGGATACCTTTTGGCTTCACCAGGAGCAGGAGCATAAAAATCACATAATAGGCAACAAGTGATAAACTGGGTTCAATAGCACTCACTATACTGCCGATAAGACCCAAAATGAACCCCCCGATAAAACTGCCTGGGATGCTGCCTAAACCACCGAGAACAACCACAATAATGGCAATTAGGGTATACTCAAGACCCATTGTCGGCTGAACCTTGAAACACATGCTTAAAAGCGTACCGGCCAGACCGGCCATCAAGGCGCCCAGGCCAAAACACAATGCTAGAACCCGATTAATATTTACTCCCATAAGCCCAGCGGCTTCCGGATCCTGAGAGGCTGCCCTGATAGCTTTGCCTATGCGGGTACGAGACAAGAAAAAATAAAAAACTGCACATATAAGAGCGGCAAACAAAAGAGTTACTAGACGGTTGGCGGGGAAGATGGCACTTCCTATATTTATAGGGAAAGCAAGATAGGAATAACCTTTTATACTGGCCCCCCATATTAATATAGCTGAATTCTGAATGATAAATAGTAAACCAAAAGAAGCTAACATAGAATTGCTTTCAAAGGCAGCCTCCCCTCCCGAAGAGATCCTGATGCTCCTGTAAAGAGTTTTGTGCAAAAGGTAGCCAACCAAAAGCATTACCGGGCCGCAAACCACCAGGGAAAGCAACGGGTTGACCTTAAAGAATGTATAAAGTGTCCAGGTGATAAAAGCTCCCAGCATAATAAATTCGCCGTGAGAAACATTTAACACCCGGGCCACGCCATACTGCATACTTAACCCTACGGCAATAAGGGCATAAATACCACCCATCAGTAGGCCACTCATAAGTATATCTATGATTTCTATAACCATAATCACAGCTCCCTATTTTTAAACATGCATAATTAAATAGGCTGTCTAAAAGGCTAAAACCAACTGTTAAGACTGTTTTGGAAATTCAAAACAATTGTTTAAACTTTGAAGATGTGTATCCTACAAAACCTTTTCCAGGGTAAAAAGCTATTGGCAAACCGCTTAAGGCCACTGTTTGGTTTTTTTAGACAGCCTTTGGGTTTCAGTGCTATGAAATATTAAATCATCAACTTGACTATTGTCCCGGCCATGCCGGCTTGGGATAAATAGGATCTGCAGTAGCCTTGGCTTTTGGCCCTATCACTTCAAATTTGCCGTCTTGCCACTGGCCGATCTCCCCAGTATGACATTCTTCCGCCAGCATCCTATTTTCATCATAGTAAGTCGGGCCAAGAACTGTATTAAATGTTTCGGTGGCCATGACATCTCTTATAGCCGCCTGGTCAAGAGTACCTGCTTTCTCGACGGCCATTTCCAACATCTGTGTGCCCGCATAGTACAGGTTGTGCCCCCACCAGTCAACATTGTCTACACCAATATTATCCACCAATTCCTGGGATTCAGGGGTGCTTCTCTCGTTCCAGGCTCCCCAACTCATCAGGCCCTCCGCCGCCTCTCCAAATATATCCTTAACAAATGTATAGCATATCCCGGGGCCAAAAATCATAAGTTTGGGGTTAAAACCAAGTTCCATTGATTGACTGATGCAAAGCATATTTTCTTCGGGGTAAGCCAGACAAAGTAGAGCATCAACATCAGCAGCTTTGGCCTCCTTGATTATCGCAGATATATCCTGTATCCCTTCCGGAATACTTTTGACAAATACCACATCAACGCCCTGGAGCACAAGCTCAGGAACCACCGCACCAGAATATTCTACACCATGAAGATCCTCGATAAAAATTACTGCCGCGCTCTCTACACCCAAATCAGAAACTAGTTCCCCGAATGCCGGGACCTGGGTATCAGAAAAATTCAAATTGGAAAAGAAATATGGCAATCCACCAATAATTTCTTTAATACTGGCGGCTCCCCCCGACATTCCCGGCAATACATATTCATGTTTATTGGCTACTGGTCCAGCCGCATAAAGCATAGCAGTTCCGGTAGGAGGCAGTAATAGATCGACTTTATCCTCTAAAATTAACTTTTCCATCAACCTTGCCATGGTGCCTATATCGCTTTTATCATCATATTCAATAAGCTCCACTGGTAATTTCTGGCCATACTCTTCGACATAAATCCCACCCCTGGCGTTGACATCCTCAATCCACAATTCTCGAATGGGCCCATAGGCCAAACCCTCAATAATGGCCAGCGGGCCAGAAATAGAATGCACCGAACCAATCACGATCTTATCTTTGGCCGGCGGGGTAGGTGATTCGCCCTCCGCTTCCGGCTCTACAGCAGTCTCTGGAACCGAACCCGGCTGTTGTGCACAACCAGTAACAACAATCATCGCAACTACCAGGCAAATTGCCCCTAATACAGTAAATTTTTTAACCATCTTTTTGACACTCCTTTTTGTATTCTTTTGAAAAATCGAACTGTTTTATCCAACACCTTCCCTTCTAAACCCTTTAGCCATAATCCTAGAAGTTTGGTAATAGTAGCAAAATCAGGAGGTTTTATTTCAGTATAAGCCACTGCAGACCGATCGGTTATTTTAACCGTTATTCCATATCGTAATAGAGCACCCATTCCTGTGCTGAACCATCATAAAATTTTACATTATCATATCCTAGGATTTGTATCAGCACATACCACCAGGAGCTGGCATAACCACCTACGCCGCAATATACAATAATCTCCTGATCTTTGTCTCCACCTATTACATCAGAAGCCATTGTCTTTAACATCTCAGCAGGCTTATAAGTACAATCATCATTCCAGATCCATGGCGCAGGCAAGGATCTGGCACTAGGAATGTGGCCTGCTTTATCAGCGAAAGGCTCTATAACTTCACCCGAGTATACTTCTGCATCACGACAGTCAACAATCACTGATTTCCCGATTTTTTCATGAACATATTCCGTGGAAACAAACATTTCTTTATTGGTTTTTCCTTTATATGTTGTGCTTTCCACTTTTGGCACCGCCGTTGTTATGGACCTCTTTTCTGCAATCCATTTTGGGTACCCCCCGTCCAGAATAGCTACATTTTTAACCCCCGCATATAACAAGGTATCTGCTACCCTATCAGCTTCGGCAGTACCGTAGGCAGCAGGAAGAGGAGGTTCTGCAGCTGTGCCGACCAAGACAACTAGCGAATCACCCGTTACCCCGCAAGAACCGATCGCATCGAACAAAGCATCTTCTTCAGGCAACTCCATAAAAATATCGCCCCATGTCCAAAATGATTCGGCTGGGATGTTTATGGCATTGTCAATATGCCCCTCCTGGTAATCATTTTCATTTCTGAGATCTAGGACTATAAGATTATCTAAACCGGCCTTCATTTGTAACCATTCTGTAGAAACTATCGGGGGAATTTTTCGTTCCACAGCCCTGTTTATAAAAACCGTTTGGGTTGGCTTATCCCATGATACAGCATCCCCCAAAGCCTCAGTGACAAAACGCAGGGGAATATAAGTGCAGTTGCCAATAAGTTGTGCCGGTACATCCATACTTTTTTCCACGCCTTTCACTGTGGCTTTATCGCTATCTATCGGGAAACGAACCACCAAACCACCGCGGACACCTACAGCAGTTCTTGTATCCGGCTCCCAATTCACAATAGCCCCCAAAGCTTCGAACAAAACTCTCATGGGTACCAGGGTACGATTTTCAATAGTAACAGTAGGCGGATCGAATTCATACACCTCATCATCAATCATTATCTCCACAGCTGTAACTGCAGATGGAATAATAAATAACAAGGAAATTAACACTACCAGGAAAATTGCTTTTTTCATGCTCTTTTACCTCCGTAATAATTTTTAGCCGATTATCACTCCAGGATAATCGTTTAATCAAACAGCAAATCATGTATTAAACTGACCAAATAACCAGGGAATTTTATAATGCGCGCCAGTTCCAATCCCTGCCACCTTTAAAAACATTAGCATTCATCTCATTACTGAGGTTAAGCAAGTGGGCATCGGGAAAATGTTTGAACATGGTATAGAAAAACTCCTCTACAGTGTTTGTCTTGGCTAAAGCATCTTCGGTGAGTTCTATGTATTTTTTAGTAAATTCAATGGAGCTGTAATCAAACGGCATACCTGGCTTCTGGTGGCCAGGAATGACAACTTTCGGTTCAAAGGTCTTAAGATAATCCAGATCCTTGATCCATTGCCTGCGTTCTTCCGAAGTAAGTTCGCAGGTAAAGGGGTGGGCCCCATTAAAAAGAATGTCACTGCCGTATAGAGTCTTTATTGAAGGAATCCATACTGCCGAATTATACCTCATATCACCCATGAGATTTGGAATAATTTCCACGCGATGCCCCTCTAGATCAAAATAATTTTCATTGAGGGGTTCAATATCTACTTTTTTGCGTGGCATGTTTGATACACCGATAACCTGCTCCCAATGTTCCATCTTACCGAAAAATTGCTCATTGATGATTTGACAATCCTTGGGGAGAGCCAAAACTTGGGCCTCAGGGAAAGCTTCTGCGATATGGCCTGCACCGAAATAGTGATCGGGGTGAGGGTGTGTTATAAAAATTTTGCTCAACTGTTTCCCTATCTCCAAAATTTCGGCAATAACTCTATGAGCACTAGAAAGAGTCCATTGGGCATCCAGGAGAACTGCTTCATTTTTTCCCACCACAATAACTGAAGCAACTTCAAAACCCACCTCATCAGCAAAAAAAACCTTTGTCCATGGCAGTCCTTCACCGTGAATGTTAATTACTACTTCCATAAAAACCCTCCCTGATTTTAATATTGTTTTATTTGGAACCTAAACTTTTAATTTAATTAATATCATTGAAGCAGCATGTTCGCCGTTCCAGAATTAAAACAGGATTGCGTTTCTTCCAGAGTGTAGCAATAGGGACCTTAGCATATTATGTTTTTTAATGGCAGCTATTCGTAATACACTTTTCAGTGTAGCATTTGGAATTAAAAAGAGGAATTCGCTTTCTGATGAACATAATTGATTACAATGCCTGCTATTTGCCTTTGCACCTTATAGCCAATTCGCTATCTTGCTTAAAGCTGGAAGTGTCCCACTAATGGGATAATACTAAGAAGTTGGAAAAATGTCAAGCTCTCTGTGCAAGCATAGGCTTTTACTTTTAGATTAAAATATAATATTCTTTCTAAAAGTTTATTTACACGGGAATCAGGGGCCAGGAATTCCGCAAATCTTTTTTTTAAACTTAAGTAAAAGGGCATAACAACGGAATTTAAAGCCTTAACCATAAAACACCATGAATTCGAATATTCTGTCTTAATTGTCGATCTATTGGATTGCTTCGATCTTTTGGATCCTTTTGGAATATAGCAACATTAATGTAATTAAAAGGGAACCCCCTGGTTTTGTCGAAGTAAGTTTATCAGCAACAATACCGACAAAAAGGAGGTTCCCATGAAACAGCGTATTCGCCAGTTCTTCCAATATATTAACAAAGTTTATGGGTTTAATCAATTTCTAACCAAGCTTACTGATGGGCGTACAAGTCCCTCTATTCCCCTTACCACCGTTATTGCTATCCTTTTTTTAGGTATAGTAACCAGGAAGGGCAGTTTGAACCAAATTGAAGAAAAGATGCGGCAGGGCTACTTTGACAAAGCTTTAAAACAAAATATTAAAAAAGGAAGTGCCGAGACCTTTGGCAATGTTTTAGCTGCATCCGATGTGGAACAGTATATTGAATATTGTCGTGAAATAGTAAAAGCATCCCGCTATAACAAAGCCTTTCAAGGCGGCACCCTTGATGGTTTCACCGTGGTTGCCTTGGACGGTACCGAACTGACCCGTACGGAATCTAAACAACGTAGTTGCAACTGTTGCAGGAAAACGGAACATACCAAAGAAGACGGAACCAAGGTAATCCAGATGCATGAAAACTTTGTCGGTGCCAGCTATGTTGGTAGACCTCCCAACCTTGT
>JAAZMP010000027.1 GCA_012798755.1 Bacillota bacterium | reverse complement strand
GTGGTACAACAGGATACTTTCTTGAATAGTCTGCCTTACTCATTTCCTCGGCCTCCTAACTATCTTGATTTCAGTTGCTCTGCTATTAATTGCATTTTCGCAATCTTGGCAAATCCTTGTCCCATTGGTTTTAGCTCCGCATATTTTACATATTTTCATGGCGTTACCTCCGTTCCGGCTTCAAACTCCCGGTAGATTTTAAACCAATCCTCAGCCCTCATGGTGATTAGCCAGGGGCAATGATTTTTTCTATGAGCTACTATTGGCAATTTTTCTTCCCCGGCATCCCTGACTGCCTGGGACATAGCGTCATGAATATTCAGTCGCTCAACCCTTTTAACCTCTACATGAACATGAGGCAGGCCTACAACATCCTGACCTTCTATTCCGCTATATTGCTGGCCTCTTCTTGCTTCATATCCTTCCTGACGGCAAAGGCTTGCAAATTCCCGTTCTCCCCTAGCTCCTTTTGCTCTGCTGTTTTTAGCCAATATGATCCTCCCCTTTTGCACCAGTCTTTTAAGTCGTAAAGCTTAGTTCCCATTTGTCCGCCCCCCCAATTTTTCAAATTCAATCACCCACACCCAAGGGTTAGTTTCCCATCCATAGCCACGCTTGGCATTTATACTATTCCAAAGATCTTTGAATGCTTCCCTTGCGGTTAGATCAAAGGTCGTCACCCCTTCAAAACTCCTGTTGCTTATCTTATCCTGAAAGGTAATGCATCCCTCGCCCCTTGCATCTTCCTCTGTCATGTCCTGCAACCTCTCGACCCTAACACCCGTAACCTTCAGCCATATTCTAGCCGCCTCCTTGGGCATGTGAATGCTTGGTCGCCAACACCAGTTTTCAATCTCCCTTTCCCAAACTTGGCCATCCTCACTAGCACGATAAACATAAAACTCATCGTCTCCACCGAAGCGCCGATCCACATAGGCCCAAGTTTCCCGAACCCAAAGATGGTCTCCGGGCTGATATTTGGGCTTTAATAAATAGGTTCTATGGTCGTCAACATCTGTTTGTATGTCGTATAGCCACACGTTTTCTAAAGTTACCCAATCCCATGTAAACGTTCTGTAATTGCCAATGTAAGGCTCCCTGTCTAAGGCCCATTCAAAATCACATAGGGCTATCTCTTTGCATACTCGCCTCGTCTGCGTCTTTCGTCCGTCTAGTATGGCTTTCACCATTTCCGTTGAAAAAATAATCGGTTTTTCAGCCATTAGTTTTCCTCCTTTTCCCGGACAACCTGTGAATGATATGCAACTCTCCAACTGGATTCTTTGTAATTAGCCAATTGTTCGGGTTTAACCTCATCGATTGAATTAACTCCTTTTGCCTGCGTGTCGGGTTTTTTCCTCTGATTCGCATAGCCGCCTCCTTATTCAATAATCCTATGGTCCTCGTCTACGATATGGATTAGCCTGTCTTTCGTCATAGCGTACAATCTGCTCGCTGTTGCATCTCCTAGTTTTTCCTCTAGCTCCTCCATGTTAGAATTGGTGCTAAATAAGGTTGGTAAATTGTTAATGTAACGGTGATTAACTATTTTGTAGTACTGATTTTGGACCCATTCAGTGCTTTTCTCTTTGGCTAAATCGTCAAAAACAACAACTTCAATATTGCTGATTGCATCTACTTGTTCATCTATCCTGCCTTCTTCAAACTGTGATCTCCTAAGCTCCGATATGAAACTTGGAGTGTTCACAAAGCAAACTGATATTCCCTTGCTAAGTAGAAAGTTCGCTATTGCCGCTAGAAGGTGTGTTTTGCCTGTACCCACTGTTCCAGTATAGGCAAGCCCGTTGCACCTCTTATTTTTGATGTTAGGGTAGTTTTTAGCGAAGTCTGTCGCTACCCGGTACATCTCCTGCTGTTTAGGTTTAGGCTTAAAGTTATCAAAGGTCTTTTTTCTAAGCATTTCTGTCAGCCCGCTTGCCCTAATTAATCTCCGCATCCGTTTTTTTGGTCGACAATGGCAGGGAACCGCTACCCAATCACCGCCATGCTCTTTATATAAAAATTCCCGATCCTTGCAGTCGGTGCATTCGTATTCAGCTGATGACGGTATATAATCCGGCATACTTTGACTGCTTTTCGGTGCTGCTAGTATCTCCGCTATTTTTTCCACTGCCTGGCTCCTCCTTGTTGTCATAGTTTCCTTCTAGGACTTTGATGAAATTATTGGGCCGTATCAGCCAATCAAAGGTGATAGTCCATCCATTCTTGTTTTGGCCTTGAAGGAAGTCGCTTTTTTTTATTCTCCTGATTGCTTCTAAAACATCATCTAAGGAGTAGTCATTTATCCTAGCTCTTAGTAGCGTGTGTCTTTGCGTGTTTGGTTTTATATCCCTTAGTTGCTGTAAACCTAACTGGTTCCAAAGGTTAACTATTTCATTGATTGCTGCTCCAGTAAGAGTTGTTGTTCCAGGTAGATCTCTTTCTTTATCTTCTTCTATATCTACTTCTTCTTCTATATCTTCTTCTATATCTATATCTGTTCCGTTACTCGGCGTTACTGTAACGTTGCCTGTAACGTTATTATCTTTGTTTTCTTTTTCTTTACCTTCTTCTAATGCTTTCTGCCTAGCCCTGTATCTAGCTTGTCTAAGCCTATTTTGCTCCCTTATTTTTTCTAACCCTTCAATGTTCTGATGTTTTTCCCAATTTGCAATTTTTAAAAACCCTTCATCGCTAAACTCAATCATTTCTAATTCTGTTAAGGTTTTTAATGCTAATTTAACTGTATTTAAAGGTCTTCTAAATGTATGTGATAGCATTTCAGGGGTATAAGGTATTTTTTCAGTTAAGAATATAAATCCTCCTGCATTACATTTCCCTGCTAATGTGAGAAGTTTAATCCAGATAATCAATATTGCATCTGCCTCTGGCAAACTCTCTATGAAGTCAATTTTTTCATCCTCAAACATATTGGTAGTTATTTTTATCCACTTAACATCTGCCAATTTTAATCACCCTTGCTAAAAATCTTCCTTTAATTTTTGCAGGTCATCCTTCTTTCCCCTCGCTTTCTAGCATTCCAAATTTCTTCATCTTCCTTTTTGTTGCCTCCATGACCTCTTTAGCGTCAAACATTACATATATCCCTCTACCTGAGATTTCTGATACAATTTCGCCTTCTGGACCACCAGGCCACAATCGT
>JAAZMP010000026.1 GCA_012798755.1 Bacillota bacterium | reverse complement strand
TTTGGTCCTGCTAAGTCTAACTACATAGCCAGCTTCTTCGTCATAGAACCATCTCTGCTTATAAGGGTTGTCCTCAGTAGGGAGTTCAGCAGTGGCAAAGCAAGTTATCCTATCTACTTCAAAATATTTTCCATTCTCATCTTGTGCATAATACTTTCTGTAATTTACTCTTTGATAATTTTTCATCAGATTTCCTCCTTAGGTTTTCAAAATTGAAATCCACCAGGAGGAAAGAAATCCTCAAAACAAAAAGACGGCAGGGGGAACACCTGTAAAAGTGTCCCGCACGGCCGTCTTTGCGTTCTGGCGGATTTCAGTTATTAAGTTATTATCTGAGTAAATTTAAGCTACTGCTTGTATGCGTTCGTGAGTGATATTAAGAGATCCATCTGGGTTTGCAGTAATTATTGTGAGACAGTCTTTAAGACGAATCTTTATAACTTTCTGGTCGCTGCTTATATCACAGACTCTCTTGTGATCGAGATTTAACTCTTGCTTCATAGTCCATCCTCCTTTCCTGGTTAAACGCGTGAACTAATTATTCCTTATCGCTAAACAATCACTGCGTTTGCAAATTTTATATTGAAAATCGCTCATCCACGTGTTATAATTTTTTTAACATCTTTAGTATACAAAGAACGGATTTTGTAACCATGTACTCAGAGTTGGTGTAAGTTGGCACGAGTTGGGGAATGCGAGGAGGTGTAGCAATGGGAATATCATTCAGTCAATTCGCGGAAATTCTACAGCCCTATTTAAAGAAAGGACTATCGGTCGAAGACTTCGTTGAAACGCTTTTCATTGCGATTCTTGACGAACCTGATGATGACTTTGATTTAGGGGTTAAACCAGATACTTTGAAAAGTTATTATTATGGAAACACACAAATAAATAGTTTGGCTGAGCGCATTGCTACCTACATAAATGCAGACAGATTCGAACAATACATAAATGAGAATATTGGTGAAGACGCAAAGAAAGCGATAGCAAAAGAGTTAAGGCAGTTTGACCCATCCATAACGCTCACTAATGTTGCAAAAAAGAGTGCAGCTATTTTCCGAGAATGCATTCAATCTGCTGCTGTTTTACCTCGCAAACGAAAAAGCAAAAAAGAAGATAATAATTTTCCTGCTGGACAAAAAAAAGCTGTCGCAAAAAATGCGAACAGCTCAATTTCGTACAATTCTCTTTTGCTCATGGAATCACGAGGCATTTGTCATTACGATGGGTGCGGCAAACCTCTAATGCTTTTTAGTAATGGAAAATCAATAGAAGATTATGAAATTATAAAAATAGATTCAAAGGTGAGTGACAGTTTTAATAACCATGTAGCTCTCTGTTCTATATGTGCCAAGAAATATAAAACTACTGCTAATCCAACTAACATTTCAAGGTTAAAGGAAATAAAAAGACAGCTTATTGCTGAGACAAAGAAAGATGCAATTATTTCTGATATTGCAATCGAAGAAGGATTGGAAAGAGTAATAAAAAAAATTGAAGTTGCAACACCCAGACAACTCGTTAAACTTGCAGAAGAGCCGGTAGAGACAAAAAAGAAAATTGAAGCAAAAAACATAATGCTTATTACGATTGTTTTAGGATTTGTGACACAGTACTATCCATATGTGGATGACCTTTTTAAACAAGCTAGTCGTGAAGGAAAACTTCGATTTACTACCTTCGAACAACAAATTAGGCTGGCTTATTTGAAGTTAAAAGATGATGGGTTACAGCAACCGGAAATTTTCGACCAATTAGTGAAAAGACTTTCTAATAGCACGAATGAGAAAAAGGAACCATGTGCAGTTGTTATTTCCTATTTCGTGCAGAAATGTGAGGTGTTCGATGCAACTGCCGAATAAACTTTTTTCATATGATGAGAGTCTATTGCCAAATCTTGTAATAGTACTTCGTCACTTGCAGGATAAGCCGATGTCTGTAAGTGCTCTTTATAAACAAGTCAGGACATTGATTCCTGAGGTGCATGATTTTATAGAAGTACTGGACAGCTTATATGCATTGCGGAAAATTGATTACGACGACAAACAAGGAGACATTTACTATGTTGATTGAAATACAATGTGATGAGTTTAAATCGAGAGGAAAGCCTCGTGGACCTATTCGTTTTCACGAGGGATTAAATACAATATTTGGCGGAACCACTGCAGAAAACTCTATTGGAAAGTCGACGTTTTTGATGATTGTTGATTATGTATTTGCTGGAAATACATATAGTACATCGGATGCTGCGAATACTCTTAATAACCATGTCATTAACTTTACATTCCGATTTGATAAAGAATATTATTTTAGTAGAGATGTTGTACATTCCAATGTAGTCAATATTTGTAATGAAAATTACGAGGTATTTGATGAAATGGAACTGGATGAGTATAAGCAGTTTTTATTTAAAAACTATGACATCAATCTTCCTTCTATTTCTTTTCGAGACGTAGTAGGTAGATATATTCGTGTTGCAACGAAAGGAAATGATAATCCTAAGAAACCACTACATGCTGTACAAAGTGAAAGTGCAGCAAAAGCAATAACCGCCTTAGAAAAGCTTTTTGACTCTTATGCTCGACTGGAAGTCTACAAACAAGTGGAGAAAGAAGCAAAGGCAAAGAAAAAAGCTTATCGAGATGCACGTGAATATGGCGTGGTTACTTATGCAACAAGGAGCAAAAAGCAGTATAACGAAAACGAAAAAGAAATTGACAGACTAAATCAGGAGCTGGATTCTTTGATCGCCGAAGAAGATAGCAATATTACTGACGAAGATCTAAAGCAGTCTGATACTGTGGTGGCTCTAAAAGATCAGATTACATTTATTAAACGAAAACGCAGAAGCTTATCTTCGCAACTAAACATTGTTAAATTCAATCTTGAAGGTGGCATGGTGCCAACATCAGCGGATATAAATGATTTAGCAGAATTCTTCCCTGATATTAATATTCGTAGAATTGGTGAGATTGAATTCTTTCATGGGAAAATGCAAAAAATCTTGACCTCTGAATTTGCTTTAGAAGCCGATCGCCTGAAGGCACTCATCAAAATGGCGGATTCCGAGATACGAAATTTGGAAGACCAACTCAGAAAGATAGGAAAATTAGCTAATCTTTCAAAGAGTTTTCTTGATAAACACAATGAGATTAAAAGAAAGATTAGTGCCTTAGGTGCTGCCAATCAATACTATGACGATGTGAGTGCACAATCTGAAGCGGTTAAAATGGCGACTGAAAATTTACGACAATCTGAGGATGCAGAGCTTAGAAAAATAGAAGCTGAAATCAACAGCGAAATAGTGCGAAAGAATGATTATATTTATGATGGTAAAAAAACATCGCCAGTTCTTGACCTTAAGGATGGCAAAAATTATAGCTTTGAAACGCCTAATGATACCGGTACAGGTACAGCATACAAGAGTCTAATCATATTTGATTTAAGTGTATTGAAGTTGACAAAATTGCCTGTAGTGGTTCATGATTCTTTAATTTTCAAGAATGTTGCTGATGAACCTATCGATCAGATAATGAAGTTATACCTGAGTAGCAAAAAACAAATATTTATTGCTTTTGACAAATCAATAGCTTATCCAGAGGGAACACAAGCAATTTTGGATAAAACCACAGTTTTGAAATTGAACACTGATGGAGAACAACTCTTTGGATGGGGTTGGGATCAAAAAGATAGTGAGGGAGACAAATAATGTATTTTAGTTATAAAAAACTATGGAAATTGCTTATTGATAAAGGAATGAATAAAAAAGAACTTATGGAAATAGCTGATATTAGCTCTGCCTCGGTGGCCAAGCTCGGTAAATGTGAAAATGTTACTACTAATATTTTGCTGCGTATTTGTGAGGCATTGGATTGCGACTTGAGCGATATTGTAGAGACTGTTAGGGAGGAAGGTAAATGAACAATACATATGAGAGACTTGTGAAATTGCTCCTGAGTGATCCAGATTATGTTGCTGAAGATGGAAACGTATTAAAGGCAACAGTATATAGTGACGCCATCACGATGAAGCAATCTCTTCTTGAACTACTTTTGTCTGATGACGAAATTAAACGATTATTCTTTAAGGAAGTGAACGATACGCTCATTTTCGACAAACAGGAGTTTGCGTGGCTCATCAATTCAAAAGAATTCCTCCCTGACAGCTACACCGCATACACTAATAAAATTGGGCTTACTTCAAATGCTGAATTTATTTCTTTATCCGATAAAGTCGTGCTAGACTTCCCATACAAAGACGCTCTTCTTGCTGGGGGACAGGATAAAGAAGACCAAAAACGTGAAGAGATTATGTATCACTACGTTTTAGCACGAGAACAAATCACGAATTTACTTGCCCCCAAGGTCTTTACCAATGCTAAGCGTTATAAAAAGAATGGTGTGGAAGAAAACATCACTTTCAATGATGAGGACAATTTAATTATCAAGGGTAACAATCTAATAGGTCTATCCAGTCTGCTGCAGCGGTATGAGGGGAAGATTAAGCTTATCTACATTGATCCGCCCTATTACTTCCGCAAGAAAATAGCTGAAGATAGTTTCAAATATAATTCGAATTTCCGCATGTCTACATGGTTAACTTTTATGAAGAACAGATTAGTGCTTGCAGAAAAACTGTTAATGCCTGGGGGCAGCATATGGGTACATATTGGCGAAGACGGCATGCATTATCTGAAAGTCCTTATGGATGATATTTTTGGTAAGGATCACTTTGTAGCTACGCTACCTAGAAAAACCCGCGATGGAAAATCAGATGTACCTTTCAATCTCTCGCAAGATTTTGATTGGATATTGGTTTACACAAATGTTGAAGAAAAGAAAACAGTTGTAGGACGAAGTGTTGAACGAAAATATTACACGACTGAAGATTTTCCGAAAAGACCGTGGAGAACAGCTGATGCTACAAGTCAGAGAACAATAATTGAACGTCCAAATTCTGATTTCACAATGATTAATCCAAAAACAGGCAAAGAATACCCTGTGAATCCTAAACGTTCCTGGGCGGTTACAAAAGACACTTTTGTAGAATATTATGATGCAGGCGGAATCGGTTTTCCTGATGATTATGAATTCATGTCAGGGAATAGACCATTTAGAAGAGTCTTTAAGGATGAGGATGATAGAAATACTAAACCCACAGCTGTTTACAGCGATTTTTTGATACGTGATTTAATTAAAAATCTACTTTTAAAATCTAAAAACAAAGATGGAAATGATGAGATAGACACTTTATTTTCCAGAGATGATTTTAACTATGCGAAACCTGAGAATCTTATTAAAAGTATTCTAGATGTCGCTACTGACGAAAACGACCTTATTTTAGATTTCTTCCTCGGTTCTGGTACTACTGCTGCAGTTGCCCACAAAATGGGACGGCGCTATATTGGAATTGAGCAGATGGACTATGTCAAAAGCGTCACTGTTCCACGCTTACAAAAGGTAATGAAAGGTGAACAAGGGGGTATTTCCAAGGAGGTTAAATGGCAAGGTGGAGGCTCCTATGTCTCTTGTACACTTAAAGAAGATAGTGCTGGACTTATTCATCAAATTCAAAACTCAACGGAAGATACAATCGACGACGTAAAGGCTTCTATCTATGCTGAAGAGCGCATTGTTCCCTACCTTTCAGCCAAAGAACTGGAAATCACGGAGAGTGATTTTAATGTTTTAAGCATTGAAGAAAAGAAAAAAGCACTAGTTGCCTTGGTTGATAAAAACAAACTCTATGTTAACTATTCTTCCATAGAAGACGAGGAGTACCAAGTTTCAGATAGTGATAAAGCCTTTACGAAATCATTTTACGAGGGAGGTAAGACCAATGCTAAATAAACCTTTCCTCTACCAAACGTTAGATGCGCTTAATCAAGCAGGGATGCTTTCTAAAATGCCAGAATTTATTACACATAATTTGGCTCCTCATATTGAACTTCGAGACTACCAAATACAAGCGTTTCGTAATTTTGCAACTTACTATGAAAATGATAATTTAAGCAAAAACAAGCAAATTCATACCCTTTTTCATATGGCAACAGGCTCCGGCAAGACCGTCATTATGGCAGGACTTTTTCTTTATCTTTATACAAGAGGGTATCGAAAATTTTTATTTTTCGTAGACCAGACCAACATCCTAGAGAAGACAAAACTCAACTTTATGGATAAAAAATCGGGTAAATATCTTTTAGCAGATACAATAGAGTATCTTGGTAAGAAAATAAATCTTAAATCTGTTGCAAATTTTGCCGCTACTGAAGCTTTGGATGATGATATCTATATTTGTTTCACCTCTACACAAAAACTTCACCTAGATCTTTTCGCGCCGCGCGAGAACAGCTTAACCTTCGAGGATTTTGAAAATAATAAAATTGTATTTATCTCCGATGAGAGTCATCATGTAAACACCATGACCAAACGAGCAACGAAATCTGAGATAGAAAATAAAAAATCCTGGGAGTATTCAGTGATGAATGCTTTCCAGCATAACAAAGATAATATCCTTTTAGAATTCACGGCGACGGCAGATGTTCGGGATAAAAACGTAACGGCTAAATATCGAGACAAAATGATCATGAACTACCCGCTAGCGGAATTTAGACAAAGTGGTTATACAAAAGACTTTCAAAACTTTGCTACAGATTCCGATTTATGGACTCGTGCTCTAATGGCTTGCGTTATAAGTGAATATCGCCGTTACTTATTTGCAGACGTAAAACAAAACATCAAACCGGTCATTATGATGAAGTCGCAAAAAATAAAAGAGTCCGAGGCATTTTATAACTCTTTTTTTGAGCATATGAGTAAGCTTTCGATAGCTGAATTACAGGATCTAAGGAGTTATAAGGCAATGAAACCATTACAAAAAGCTTTGGACTACTTTGCTAACATAGGTTCAAATTATGCCTTTCTCAAGCAATCTTTACAAGATTCCTTCACTAAGGAAACTTCTATTATAATGAATGGAGCAAGCGATGATAATCCTCAAAATCAAATCCTTGTCAATTCTCTTGAAGATAAGAAAAATCCTATCCGAGTGATTTTTGCTGTTGATATGCTAAATGAGGGTTGGGACGTCTTAAATCTTTTCGACATTATCAGGCTTTACGATACGCGCCAAAGTAAATCCGGAGGCAAGGTCGGAACTTATACGATCAAGGAAGCTCAGCTAATTGGCCGCGCTGCTCGTTACTGCCCTTTTGTTGTGGATGAGGGACAAGAAAGATTTAAAAGAAAGTATGACTCAGACATTGAAAATGACTATCGCTATTTAGAAACGATGTACTTTCATAGCAAGGATGATTCACGTTACATAGCTGAATTGAAAAAGGCGCTTATTGCTACTGGTTTGCAAGATAAAGAGGAACATATCCTTGAATACCAAGTGAAAGATGAGTTCAAATCAAGTGACCTATATTTTAACGGTCTGGTATTTAGTAATAAGCGAAAAGAAAAACCGCGCGATGATGTCAAAGGAATGGAAGCGAGCCTTCGAAATAAGATCTATTATTACTATCAAAGTTCTTCTTCTGGGTCAGTTCATAGCTTATTTGATGATGAAAAAGAACTGAGTAAGCAGAGCGAAAAGGTTGAAACCATTCGGGTTCAATTTAAAGATTTACCCTATAACATTTTGGTGGGTGCATCAGAGCTTTATCAAGAACTCTCCTTTTCAGTGCTTCTTATGAAGTATCCAAACTTAAAAAGCCTGCGTGAATTTTTGACATCCGAGAATTATATCGGAGACTCGATAATTGAAATGACATATTCCAAAAACCTGACAGGAAAAGACTACTATCGAGCGACAGTAAATGCCTTGTCAATAATAGCGCGTCATGTTACAGATATCAGGCAAGAATATGAAGGAACGAGAACTTTTGCGCCTAAACGTTTGAAGAATATCTTGAAAGATAAAAAGATTGTTCTTTCTGACATTGATGCAAATGGCGGAAAAGGAACGTCACAAATCAACTCAACGAATAAGCGCTATAAGTTAGATCTGGATAATAAAGGCTGGTATGTTTTCAACGATAATTATGGCACTAGTGAGGAAAAGTTATTTTTGCGCTATTTTGATACTGAGATCGCTTCAAAGTTAGAAGAGAAAGGCCTGGAGTTTTATGTAATTCGTAATGAACGTGTGGCGGATTTGGCTATATATAGTTTTGAAGACGGAGAGCGCTTTGAGCCGGACTTCCTAATATTTCTTCGTAAAAAAACAGGGCGTAAATTTTCTTCTCAACAAGTTTACGTTGAACCAAAGGGCTCTCACTTATTATTGCATGATAAATGGAAAGAAGACTTCTTAGCGCAAATCACGGAACAGGCGAAAGTCGATGAAAGTTATACTTTTGGGTATAACTATGCGATTATCGGCATGCCTTTCTTCAATGAAGAGAATCGGAGAATCGAATTTGGAAATGCAATCAATGCAGTTATAGAGGATATTTAGTAGCTTGGGTAAAAGGTTAATTTTTTACCATCATTAAGAGAAAACATTAGAACAACCATTAGTGAAGCGGATAATAAAGCTGTGGCTGATATAGATAGAAAGTTTGGGGAACTGCAAAAAGATCTTCTAAGGTTCGCCAATCTCAAGGTAGATTATAACGATACAGCTGATGAGATTTATAGTCTTAGGGAGGAAAAGTATAAAGCGCTGACTGAAGAAGCTGAAAAGAAAGGGCCGAAAGAAAGATTGAAGGAGATAGGAATATTCTTTAATGCGCAATCCGTCATAATTGAGGATTATGATGAGCAATTGGTAAGGAAACTTATTGAGAGGATAACGGTTTTTGCTGATAGGCTTACCATTGAGTTTAAATCGAGTGATGAAATAGAAGTAAAACAATAATATTTTCATCTTACCACTAATCAAGAGAGACCATTTGGTTGGTGGTTTTTAAATTCAATGTTTGATAGTATTAGATGTTTCAAAAATAATCATTGACATTTAGGTCTATGTGACATAGACTTAAATCAAGGTTGATAAGTTACAGACCAAGGAGGTATATCATGAAAGAATATAAATTAACAGAAACTGAAGAAAAATTTTCGGAATTAATCTGGGGAAACGAGCCGATTGGATCTGGAGATCTTGTGAAGTTATGTGAAATAGAAATGAATTGGAAAAAGTCTACAACATATACGGTACTAAAAAAGTTATGTGAAAAAGGGATTTTTCAAAATGAAAATGCTGTGGTTTCATCTTTAATTACAAAAGAAGAATATTTTGCCAAACAAAGTATACGTTTTGTTGAGGATACCTTTGGAGGATCCCTGCCGAAATTCTTAACGGCTTTTATCGGGGCAAAAAGTCTAAATAGACACCAAGCAGAAGAATTGAAAAAATTAATTGATGAACACAAGGAGGTGTAGTAATGAGTGAGCTATTCCTTTCTATTTTAAATATGAGTCTTACAGCTAGCTACGTAATAATCTTTATAATGCTTATCAGGCTACCGCTTAAAAAAGCTCCAAAATTCATCTCCTATGCCTTATGGGGTGTGGCTGCTTTTCGTCTGATAATTCCATTCTCATTTGAAAGTATGTTTAGCCTTATGCCAAGGAATACGAATGCAGTTTTAATTCCCCGCGATATCATCTATCAGCAAAGTCCACAGGTTAATAGTGGGATAGAAACGGTAGATTCTTTTGTAAATCAATTACTACCAATACCAGCAACGGGTGCAAGTGTAGATCCTTTACAGATTTATATCGAGATAGGGGCATATATCTGGATTCTAGGAATAGTAGCCTTACTTGTTTATAGTTTTGTATCTATTTTTATCTTAAAAAAACAACTTAAAGGCTCAAGGTTAATAGAGGAAAATATCTACGAAGCTAAGAATTTGAAAACACCCTTTGTGCTTGGGGTAATAAAACCAAAGATATATTTACCGGCAGGGATTAATGCTGAAGAAAGAAACTATATTTTACTGCATGAGCAGACCCATATTCAACGAAAAGACCATGTTATAAAAATATTAGCATTCTTTGTATTGTCTATACATTGGTTTAATCCCCTTGTATGGATTGCATTTATATTAATGAGTAGGGATATGGAGCTTTCCTGTGATGAACGGGTACTGAAAGAGATGAATGAAGATATTAAAAAACCTTATGCTAATTCGTTATTGTCACTAGCTACTGAAAGACATATCTTAAATGGTAGTCCCCTTGCTTTTGGTGAAGGGAATGTAAAAGGGAGGATTAAAAACGTGATGAATTATAAAAAAATGACTTTTTGGGTGGTTGTGATTGCAGTAATATTGGTAGTGGCTGTTGCTATAGGACTTTCAACAAATCCTATAAATCCTGAAAAGCCCCCAAATTCTGGTGGTATCGAGAAAACATCATTATCTGAAGATGAGCTAGCTTATTTTAATGGGGACTCATTTTTCAATGGGGATTACATGAATATGCATAATCAATTTCTAAGTTCCCTTTATGATAAACCAGCGGACATCAACCTATTTGAACTGTTTTATTGTGGCAGTGGCCTCGATGAAACAATAACTGACGATGAGTTGATGGCTGTTATGGATAAATATGAAATGACTATGAGTATCGATGATATTCCGTGCCCTTGTGAGAAAAATAGCTCCGAGAATATGGACAAAATACTTACAGAATATATGAATATAACACTTGCTGATACGAATGAGATAGGACTGGAGAATTTTGTGTATCTTTCCGACTATGATGCTTATTACTTCTTCCATGGTGACACGAACTATCGCTCAAACATCAGTTTTTCAAGGGGAGAGCGTGAAGGCGATGTAATTCGACTTTTTTATAGTGACGGATTCTTTAATGATGGAGACAAAGTACTTACCTTGCGGAAGAAAAACGGAGGATATTTGTTTGCTGCAAACCAGATGATCGATGAAGCAATTGGTATCGAAATAATAGATGTTTCATTTTTGGATGACGCTGACAATAAAATGGAGAAGGTTGATAACTGGCTTACAATTAAAGGTAAGATAAAAATTATTGTTAAATTTAAAGGAGATGTCGACCAGGTAGACTATATTTTCACGCCTACAGGTACTGAAACATATATAGAACAAAAGATTATTGGCATATCAAATGTAGAAAAAGACACTCAATATGCTGAGTTTACTTGGGCACCTACAGAGTCCCTTATGGGACACATTAGTGTTCGTCTTAATAAGGGAAATGAGTCAATAACACTTTATGATATAGCTAATATTTATTATGAAAGATAGAAAGTAAAAATCTATTGATATGTTTCCCCATACCTCGAATGAAAAAAGATGTGGATATGTTTCCGCAAACAGACGGTTCGAAAGACATCAATGCTGTCCTCTCGAGCCATGGTGTTAGAGGAAACATATTTACACTGAACCTTTTAATTTTAGATATACTTTTTAATTATTGCTTCTGAATAAATGTAAGGGTATTCAAGTTAGATTTAATCACCAACGCGCTAATCGAAAAACTCAATATGTTAGCGATCTAATGAGTTTAGCAAGTCCGAAGATTTCTATAAATGCACTGATTTCAAGCCTTTTCCGAGGTTAAGCCCAGGAGAGGGCTTTTTATTTTGTATCAAAATCTGCATGAACATAGACCCACCCTACAACACAGGGAAAGACTTCATTTACAAGGATGACTTTCATGATAGTTTAGAGAATTATAAGAAAATCACAGGACAAGTGGATGGCAATGGCAAGGCAATAAGCACAAATGCAGAAACCAGTGGCCGTTATCATACTGATTGGCTTAATATGATGTATCCTAGGCTTAGGCTTGCAAGGAATTTACTTGCTGATGATGGTGTCATTTTTATCAGCATTGATGATAATGAAGTACATAATCTTAAAAAAATTTGTGATGAGGTGTTTGGTGAAAGTAACTATTTAGTAGAATTTTCAAGGGTTACAAAGAGGGGTGGAAAATCCTCAGATGTTACAGCAAAAAACCATGACTATATCCTTTTATATTCAAGAAATGCAACATTGGTAGATTTGGCTGGGGTTCCACACGATGATAGTGGATACAATAATCAGGATGAATTTCTCGAGGAACGTGGATATTACAAATTGAATCAAACTCTTGACTATAATTCGCTGGGGTATTCCCGATCACTAGATTACCCTATTGAACTTGACGGGGAAATTTTTTATCCTGGTGGTGACATTGACCTATATAACAATCGGCAAAATGGTCTACATAGCAGAGCAGACTGGGCGTGGCGATGGAGCAAAGAACTTTTTATGTTTGGGTATGATAATGGATTTATTGAAGTGCGCCGTGGTGGCATAAGACCCCGAATATATACAAAAACATATCAAAAAGTAAAAATAAAGGATATTAGTGGGAAATATGCGGTTGTTGATATTGATCGCACAAAACCGTTGTCTACACTGGAGTTTACTGAGAATAAATACTCCAACGACAACGCAAAAAAAGTATTTGATAAACTTATGGGCAATAATATTTTTGAATATACGAAACCCCCTGTGCTTATTGGGCAATTACTAAAACTTATCGACAACAAGGTGTTTATTACCCTTGACTTCTTTTCCGGCTCCTCCACCACTGCCCACGCCGTAATGCAGCTTAATGCCGAAGACGGTGGCAATCGTAAATTTATTATGGTTCAGCTCCCAGAACCCACAGATGAAAAATCTGAAGCCTACAGAGCTGGCTATATGAATATTTCTGAGATAGGCAAAGAACGTATTCGCCGTGCCGGGGAAAAAATCAAGAAAGAAAAGGGCTTAGAAGCACAAAACCTTGATATTGGCTTTAAGGTCTTAAAGCTCGATACCTCCAATATCCGTAAATGGCAGCCGGACTATGATAATTTAGAGCAATCTTTATTGGATTATGTGGATAATTACGCGGAAGGCAGAACAGAACTTGATGTGGTCTATGAAATAATACTTAAATACGGCCTGGACCTAACATACTCGGTGAATGAATATACAATAGCCCAGAAGAAAGTATATTCCATCGGCTTTGGTATGCTTATGATTTGCCTCGATAATGAGATTACCACAGAAGTTGCCAAGGGTATTATAGAAAAGGTAAAGGAATTGAAACCTGAAGAAAACACTAGGGTAGTTTTCAAGGATAACGGATTTAAAACAGATAGCAATAAGACTAATGTAAAAGAAATACTTAAGTCCGCTGGCATAGAAGAATTTATAACTTTATAAGGGGGTATGGCCGAAATGAAACTACAATTTGATAAAAACTTACAATACCAACACCAAGCCATAGCCTCCATAGTGGATTTATTCCGGGGGCAAACACCCATGCAGACTAACTTCACCGTATCAGCCTACAATGGACAAATTGGTTTGATTGACACTAGAAATGGTATTGGCAACAGGTTGGAGCTAGATGAAGAAGAAATACTTAAAAACCTGCAAGAAATCCAGCTTAGAAATAGCTTACCACAAACAAAGACTTTGAAAGCTGGCACTTATGACTTTGATGTAGAAATGGAAACAGGTACAGGCAAGACCTATGTGTATATCAGGACAATTTTAGAACTACATAAAAATTATGGTTTTTCCAAGTTTATAATCGTTGTCCCTAGCATTGCTATCAAAGAAGGGGTTTACAAGTCCTTACAGATTACAAAGGAGCATTTTCAAGAATTATTTGGTAACACAGTTTATAACTATTTTATTTATGACAGCAGTAGCCCTGAACAGGTCAGAAGCTTTGCAGTAAGCAATAATATTGAGATTATGGTTATCAATATAGACGCCTTTAGACGGAGTTTTACTGACCCTAGCAAAGAAACCAAGGCTAACATTATTCATAGAACAAATGATAGGTTAAACGGTATGAAACCCATTGAGCTTATACAGGAAACCAGACCCTTTGTTATTATAGACGAACCACAATCGGTAGATACAACGCCGAAATCTAAGGAGGCCATTAAGTCCCTTAACCCCTTGTGCACCTTACGCTACTCTGCTACCCATGTGGAAAAGCATAACCTAGTCTATAAGTTAGATGCTGTAGATAGCTATAATTTGGAGCTAGTAAAGCAAATAGAGGTTGCAGGATTTGCCACTAAAGATTATCACAACAAGGCCTATATGAAGCTTCTATCTGTAAATAACAAGAAGTCCCCTATCACGGCAAGGTTAGAGATGGATGTTAAAAATAGAAGGGGTGTAGTAAAACGGTCCACTGTAACAGTTAGGCGTGGAGATGACCTTTATGACAAATCCAAAGGCCGTGATATTTATGAAGGATATATCATCAGCGAGATTTATTGTGAAGAAGGAAATGAGTATGTAGCTTTTACAAGTAAACCAGATATTCTGCGTATAGGTAAACCTGTAGGAGATGTGGATGATCTGGTCATAAAAGAGCAACAGATCAGAGAAACAATAGAGGAGCATTTGGATAAAGAGCTTGTATTAAATAGACAGGGCATTAAGGTTTTAAGTTTGTTTTTTATAGATCGTGTGGCAAATTACCGTTACTATGATGAGGATGGGAACCCCCAAAAGGGTGTTTATGCCCAGCTCTTTGAAAAACATTATAGTGACCTTATAAGACAGCCCAAATATAATACGCTGACTAAGGATATTGATTTAGGTACAGCCGCCGAAGGCGTCCATAATGGCTATTTTTCGGCAGACAGGAGAGGTGTTTTAAAGGATACGAGGGGTTTCTCAATGGCTGATGACGATACCTATAATTTAATCATGAGGGACAAGGAAAAATTGCTATCCTTTGATACCCGGCTCAGGTTTATATTTTCCCACTCAGCCCTTCGTGAAGGGTGGGATAGCCCTAATGTCTTTCAGATATGCACCTTGAATGAGACACGAAGCGAAGTTAAGAAGCGTCAAGAAATAGGCCGGGGCCTACGCCTAAGCGTAAAC
Organism: Bacillota bacterium; assembly: GCA_012798755.1. Taxonomy (GTDB): domain Bacteria; phylum Bacillota; class Dethiobacteria; order DTU022; family UBA8154; genus UBA9862. Next base: position 58,349 of record JAAZMP010000026.1, on the reverse strand, counting down.
CAAGACGGTGAACGGCAGCATGGATTTTCCATTAATACGTTGACTGTTATGGCTAATGAGAGTTACGAAGACTTTGCCGATGCCTTGCAAAAGGAATATGAAACAGAAAGCGGCATAAGGTTCGGTGTTGTTGAAACCCATTTGTTTGCCAATATTCCCGTAAAACAAGAAGACGGAAGCATAAAATATTTGGGGCAGGAAGCCTCCGAAACAATATTCAAGGGGTTTTTAGATAATGGATATATCGACGAGGATGGTAAGGTGCAAGACAAGCTCAAAATTGCTGTAAAAAATAATAAGCTTGATGTGCCAAAAGAATTTGAACCTGTAAAGGCAGAAATTACAGCCCTAGCCAGAAAAATATGTAGCGGTCTTAATATCAAGAATAACAGCGATAAAAAGACCATTAAGCTTAATAAACAGGTTTATCTGGACCCTGAGTTCAAAGAACTCTGGGACAGGATAAAATACAAGACCACATATTCCGTTGACTTTGATAGTGAAAGGCTGGTTGATGAGTGCTGCAAAGAAATGCAGAACAGCCTGTATGTAAGCTCCGCTAAGCTTATCTATACAAAAGCCGGTCTTGATATAAGTGCCGGTGGTATCTCCGCGGAGGAATCAGAAAGATATGCAGTAGGATTGAGCAATTTACGGGAAAATATACCAGATATTATTGCCTATTTGCAGAACGAAACCAATTTAACAAGAAAAACTATTGTTGAAATACTTTTAAGAAGTAAAACCGTTCACCTGTTTAAGAAAAATCCTCAAAGGTATATGGAACAAGTGGTGCAAATTATTTCTGCTAAAATGAGATATATGATTGTTGATGGCATTAAATATACCAAGATAGGTAACGATGAATATTATGCCCAAGAACTATTTGAAACTAAAGAACTGACAGGTTATCTATCTAAAAATATGATAGAAAGTAAAAAGTCAGTCTATGAATATGTTGTCTACGACAGTGCTAACGAAGAAAGCTTTGCTACCAGCTTTGAAAACAATAACAGCGTCAAGCTATATGCAAAGTTGCCGGGGTGGTTTACTATTGCAACTCCATTGGGTACTTATAACCCTGACTGGGTGGTTTTAATTGAAGTAGACGGCAAGGATAAGCTCTACTTTGTGCTGGAAACTAAGGCAGATACCATGTTTGACATTTTAAGACCTTCAGAAAGTGCTAAAATTAAATGCGGGAAAAAGCACTTTGAGGCATTAGGTAACGCGGTAGTCTTTAAAGATATAGATAGTTTTAATGAATTTATAGAGGAAGAAATAGTGGTCTAGATGGGGACTATTTTTTTGGTGAAAAAAGCTGCCAAAGATAATGCCTTGAAAAAAGTTATTCACTATTTTATTTTAAAAAAGTGTGTAACGCGGATAGCGCTTTTTTAAAAAAGTATTTGACGATTAAAAACAAATGTGCTTTAATATAAGTTGGTTTGAATTATAGGTTATTAAAATCACATTACTTGGGAGGGGAAGATTATGCCAGCTGTTGTTGATGCTGAACTGTGCACCGGTTGTGGTAGTTGTGCCGATGTTTGTCCTACAGAAGCTATTACCGTAAATGATGTAGCAGTTGTTGATCCAGAAGAATGTACAGATTGTGGTTCCTGTGTTGACGAGTGCCCCGAGGAAGCCATTGAACTTGAGGACGATTAATATCGGCACGTAGATTCAACCTATTTGCTAATTTATGATGAAGTGCCGACGATTTTTTGAACGGCGGCGTGCTCGGCGACGGGCTTTAAAATGCCCAGATCCCTCCCCGCTTGTTCGCTAATTCATAAGGGAACTGCATGAAAAGAGGAATCTGCATAAAGGCTGGGTTCCTCTTTTCTTGTAGTTTTTTGTAGCCGTTGGTGTTGACAGGGGGCAGTAGAGCAGCTATAATGTAAATGGTCGAAACAGAAGACAAACGTGGGGCTGTGGCGCAGGGGGAGCGCGCTTCCTTGGCATGGAAGAGGCCGTGGGTTCAATTCCCACCAGCTCCACCAAAGAAACTACCATCTATTGATAAAGAGATTTTTATCGGTAGGTGGTTTTTTTTGCCCATTGTGACAGTCGGTACCGGTCTGTAACTTTTTGTGTTTCCATACAATCACCTCATTTTGGGTTGAATAAGTTGGCTTACCTTTTCAATTTTTTCAAACTGATGGAAGCAGAAAAAGCTATAGCTACTGGCGATGAGTGGCTGTCTGAAGACATAGTTCGTCAAGATTTAGGGTTGTAGTTTGTGCGTAAATTAAGAATAAACCCTATAGCCAGAAAAGATTTACTTGAGATTAAAAAATATATTAGTGAAGAGCTGGGTAACCCAACTGCCGCTGAAAAAATAATATCGCAGATTGTTGAAAGCTATGAAAAGCTTAAAGATTTCCCACTGATAGGTGTGGAATTATCTTCAAGAATTGATATGATTACTGATTTCAGGTATCTTGTCAGCGGCAAATATATTGGTTTCTACAAAGTGGATGATGTTTATGTCAGCATTTACCGTATTTTTTATGGGAGAAGAGATTATGCTAGGATACTGCTTGATGAAGGATAATCACGCTTATTATTTGTTTGGGAAATAGCTATCTTGGGGATAGTCAATAATATCTACATGTTTGAATTCATTTACATCAAAGAGGCCCAGATCTGTTATTTTTAGCTCCGGTATAACCGGCAAAGCCAGAAAAGATAAAGTCATAAAGGGATCGAAATGGTTGGGGACCCCCATTTTATGGGCTGCGGCAATCAAATCGCCCAGTCTTTCTTTTACTTCATCCAAAGGCCGATCGCTCATCAGACCTGCTATAGGCAGGCTGACGAAGTTTACAACTGCTCCTTGGGAAACAAGTACAACACCGCCTTCAATGGCCTGCAGTTTTTCTACAGCGATATGCATATATTTGTCATTATCGCCAACGACGATGATATTGTGGGAATCATGGGCTACTGAGGAAGCAACAGCCCCATCTTTCAGGCCCAACCCGGCAACCAGTCCCAACCCTATATTTCCCGTGGCCTTATGCCTTTCGATGACGGCGATCTTTAAAAGTGCTTTCCCCTCTTGTGTATAATATTTGCCGTCGCGAGTATATACCCTTTCGATAATGGTTTTTGTAAGAAAAGAATGGGGAACCAAACCCATTATCCTTACCGGGTTGTCATCAATGTTTAGGGTAAAGCTCTTCTTGGAGAGTTTTTTAAAGTTCAGGGATTGGCGCATAGCACTGTCGTCCGGAAGAGCTGTTTCAAACAATGCCTTGCCTTTTTCCGCTACAAGCCTGCCCCTTTTATAAACCTGGGCTATTTCCACATTTTCCAGATCATCCAGCACCAGCACGTCTGCAATATAACCCGGGGCAATTCCTCCTACGTGCTCCAGCTTGTAGCAATTGGCCACATTGATAGTTGCCATTTGGATGGCTACAACGGGATCCAGCCCGTTTTTGATTGCCAAACGGATGTTATTATCAATATGTCCTTCCTTTAAAATATCTTCCGGATGACGATCATCTGTACAAAACATACACCTGTTTCTGCTTATATCATTCATGGCAGGCAACAGGTCAACCAGGTTTTTAGCTGCCGAGCCTTCCCTAAGAAGTATATACATACCCAGCCGCAATTTTTCTATGGCTTCTTCGGGGGTCACGCATTCATGATCTGTGCGCACGCCTGAAGCCAGGTAAGCGTTAAGCTTTTTCCCGCTTAGGCCTGGAGCGTGTCCGTCAATTAGTTTTCCGGCGGTTTGACACAGGGCTATTTTGGCAATAATAGAATCCTTGGCGGCAACAACGCTTTCGAAGTCCATCAGTTCACCCAGGCCCAGGACCCTGCGATGATCTATCAATTTCGCCAGATCCTTGGCTTCGAGGATGCTGCCGGAGTTTTCAAAAGGGGTAGCCGGTACACAGGAGGGCAACATCAAATATACGTCCAGGGGTAAATCCAAGGTTGCCGCCAGCATATATTCTATTCCTGCTAGTCCCTTAACATTGGCAATTTCATGGGGATCAGCGATTACTCCCGTAGTGCCCCGGGCGACGATGCCCCTGGCAAACTCCCCGGGTGTTACCAGGGCTGATTCGAGGTGTATATGGGCATCGATAAAGCCCGGACAAAGGTATTTGCCTTCCATATAAAGCTCTTTTATGCCCTCATAGGATCCTATACCTGCAATATACCCGTTGTGAAGTGCCACATCAGCTTTTAATATTTCCCCTGTAAAAACATTGACGATATTAATGTTTTTAAAAACTAATTCAGCCTTTTTTCTGCCGGCTGCTGCCGTTATTAAAGATTTGATTTGACTACTCACTGCGGCCTCCTTTATATTTTTGTATTTTTGAAAAAGATTTCTGTCAAAGGCAAGATTGTCATATTATCATTTTAATGAAGGTCTATTTTAGCTTTGCTGTTAAATGTTCGAAGCATTTCGAATGGACCCAAAATGACAGCAACGTATGCCCAGGTGTCGGCTTTAGTATCGTGTCGTTCTTACACTAGCCGGATTTGTATCCATTTCTTAAAAATAAAGGGGCTACCATCTGTTTGCTGATGGCAGCCCTTTTGCGGTTTCTAGAGGAAAAACCTCAAAATGAAAATTAAAGAAAGTACATACATTACTATGGAAACTTCTTTGGCTTTACCGGTGAACAATTTGAGCAAAGTATAGGAAAGCATCCCAAAAACGATACCTTCGGCAATACTATAGGCTATGGTCATCATTATAATTGTTAAAAAAGCCGGTATAGCTTCAGTGTAGTCTTTAAGATCAACTTTAAAGATTGGTTCCATCATAAACAGCCCCACCAGGATCAAGGCCGGGGCTGTTGCCGCACCCGGAATGATTTGAAATATGGGGGATAAGAAAAGCGCCAGCAAAAAGAGGATTCCTGTTGTCAGGGCAGTAAGGCCGGTCCTGCCGCCTTCGGCGACACCGGAGGCACTTTCAACGTAAGTTGTTACCGTGCTGGTACCGAAAAGTGCCCCAACGGTTGTACCAACGGCATCCGTTAGGAGTACCTGGCTGGCTTTAGGAAGCCTGCCTTTGGTATCCAACATATCTGCTTTGGAGGCCACCCCTATAACTGTTCCTACTGTGTCAAAAACATCAACAAAGAGAAAAGTAAAAATGATAATTAGAAAATCAAGGCTGAAAATAGTTGCCCAATCAACTTTAAGCGCAGCCAAAAAAGTGGGCTTCATGGATAGGGGTGCTTGAACAATGCTGGAGGGAAGTTCAGCAACCCCCATAAAGATTCCGATTGCTGTAGAAAGTAAAATACCGATGAAAAGAGCACCTCTAACTTTTTTATAAAGCAAAATACCCGTGATAATCAAACCGATTACAGCCAGAATGGCGGAGGGATTTGACATATCGCCTAATTGCAGGATGGCTCCTCCGCCTTCAACAATACCTGCGTTTACAAAGCCGATAAAGGCGATAAACAGCCCAATACCCACGCTTACTGCATATTTTAGGTTCATGGGGATGGAATCAATAATGGCCTCGCGCACTCTAAAAAAAGACATGACAATGAAAATCAGACCCTCTACAAAGACAGCCGTCAGTGCCAGTTGCCAGCTATAGCCCATACCGATAACCACCGTATAGGCAAAAAAGGCGTTGAGTCCCATTCCCGGTGCCAAAGCAAAAGGATATTTGGCATAAAAGGCCATAAGGATCGTGGTCAGTCCCGCAGCAAGACAGGTGGCGGTCAGTACAGCACCAAAATCCATGCCTGCATCGGAAAGTATCGAGGGGTTTACCACGATGATATAAGCCATGGTCATGAAGGTGGTAAAGCCGGCAATAATTTCAGTCCTGACGGTAGTATTATGGTCCCGTAGCCTGTATACCCTTTCCAGAAAGTTGTTAAGGGAATTTGTCTGTGAAGTCACTACATCTCCTCCTACTATTTTTTTGTGTCAATATTTTTTCTGCTAACTAAACAGGGCCCTCCTTTCTTGTTATTTATGGTTTGCCATCTTGCGTGCCGCAAAAGGATTCCAAGATTTTTAGCCTGCTTTATAATCACCGAAAAATAAAAATGGCGTTAATGCAACGGAATCAATATTTCCTTTTTGTTCACTAACCACTAACCGCTAACCACTAACCACTAACCAAATTCCTTCATTTTACATTGTAGCATATATGGCGGGGTTTTCAATTTTTCTATTGCTAAATAACAATAATGGGATAAACTAATAGATAAGGAAAGTTTATTGACAAAGTAGAAAAGGGAAAATCGCAAATTTTTTAGGCAGGGGGTATTCATTGTGGAAGAGTATAATGCCAAAGAGATAGAATCAAAATGGCAAAATTTTTGGAAAGAAAAAGATCTTCATCGAGCGGAAAGGGATCCTGAAAAGAAAAAATATTATGTTCTGGAAATGTTTCCTTACCCTTCCGGAAAATTGCACATGGGACATATGCGGGTGTATTCGATCGGGGATGTCCTGGCCCGTTTTTTAAGAATGAAAGGATTCAACGTCTTGCATCCCATGGGTTGGGATGCCTTTGGCATGCCGGCTGAAAATGCTGCTATAGAGCACGGTGTCGACCCGGCGGAGTGGACAGATACCAATGTTGCGATTATGAAACAACAGCAAGATGCGCTGGGGTTGAGTTACGATTGGAAGCGTGAAGTGACTACATCTCACCCGGACTACTATCGTTGGAACCAGTGGCTCTTTTTGCTGTTTTATCGCCACGGCCTGGCTTATAAAAAGAAAGCCCCGGTAAATTGGTGCCCGTCTTGCCAAACCGTTTTGGCTAACGAACAGGTTGTTGACGGAGGTTGTTGGCGTTGTGGCAGCGAAGTGTCTTTTAAGGAACTGGAGCAATGGTTTTTAAAAATTACTGCCTATGCTGATCGCTTGCTGGAAGACCTGGAGTTTTTGGAAGGGTGGCCGGAAAGAGTAAAAATTATGCAGGAAAACTGGATTGGGCGCAGCCGGGGTTCCGATATAGTTTTTACCGTGAAGGAAACCGGGGATGAACTAACGGTTTTTACGACCAGGCCGGATACCCTTTTTGGGGTAACCTATATGGTTTTGGCACCCGAGCACCCGCTTGTTGAAAAATTAATTGCCGGAAAACCGCAAGAAAAAAAGATCAGAAATTTTATACAACAGGTGCGTCAAGAGAGCGAGATCGACAGGACCTCTGCCGAAACGGAAAAAGTCGGATTTTTCACCGGTGGCCATGCCATAAACCCTGCTAACGGTGAAGAAGTTCCCATATTGGTAGGTAATTATGTTCTCATGAGCTATGGCACCGGGGCCGTGATGGGAGTGCCGGCGCACGATCAAAGGGATTTTCTTTTTGCTACGGAGTATAATTTGCCTATACGAGTGGTTATTAATTCCCCGGAAAAAGATTTAACCGGCGAACCTTTGCAGGAGGCCTACGAAGACCCTGGTATTTTGGTCAATTCCGAAGATTTCAATGGTTTGTCCAGTGAGGATGCCCAGAAAAAGATCACCGACTGGCTTTTTGAACGTGGTAAAGGAAGCCATTCTGTCAGGTACCGTCTTCGTGATTGGCTGATCTCACGTCAGCGTTACTGGGGAACCCCTATCCCCATTGTTTATTGTACTGATTGCGGAGCAGTTGCCGTCCCGGAGGAGGAACTTCCTGTTTTGCTGCCCACGGGCCTAAACTTGACTGCATATGGTCAATCGCCTTTGATCACGTCTGATGACTTTGCATATACAAAATGTCCTCGCTGTGGAAAGGAAGCACGCAGGGAAACGGATACTTTAGACACCTTCTTCTGTTCGTCTTGGTACTATATGCGCTACGCTGATCCCTGCCAGGAAAAAGCACCTTTTTACAAAGAAGAAGTTGATTATTGGCTTCCGGTCGATCAGTATATCGGTGGCATCGAACATGCCGTGCTGCATCTGCTTTATTCCCGTTTTTTTACTAAATTCCTTTACGATCTTAACATGGTCAGTGCTCTTGAGCCTTTCCAAAGGCTTTTGGCCCAGGGTATGGTATATAAAGATGGCGCCAAAATGTCCAAGTCGAAAGGTAACGTGGTTACACCGGATGAGATTATCGAACACTACGGCGCTGATACGGGGCGGCTTTTTATTCTTTTTGCTGCTCCTCCTGAAAAAGATCTGGATTGGAACGAGCAGGGTGTGGAGGGAAGCTATCGTTTTTTGCGTCGCGTCTGGCGTCTTTTCCAGCAGAACCGGGAGCTTTTCAAAAACAAGGAACAGGGAAGCGAAAGAATACGGGATCAACAATTTTCCGGCAAGGAAAAAGATCTACTAAGAGACTGTCATGCGGCAATTAAAAAAGTTACTATTGATATAGAGGAACGTTTCAATTTCAACACGGCTATCAGTGCCATAATGGAGTTGGTCAATGCTACCCAGGTCTATCTCAACGAGGTTTCTGAAAAAGATAGGAAGGATAACAGGCATCTGATTTGTGAAGTTTTGGAGGTGATTGTTAGACTTTTAGCTCCTTTTGCCCCCCATATCTGCGAAGAGATCTGGCACAGATGCGGCTTTGGCGACAGCATTCACAGGCAAAGTTGGCCTTCTTTCGATGAAAAATTGTTGGAAGTAGAGGAAACGGAAATTGCAATCCAAATAAATGGCAGGGTCAGAGGCCGGGTTTTTGTCCCTGTTGATCTGTCGAAAGATGAGCTCCTTGAGGAGGCCCGTTTGAACGAAAAAGTGCGGCCCCACCTGGAAGATAAGGAAGTACTTAAGGTGATAACCGTTCCCGGCAGGCTTATAAATATTGTGGTGCGTTAAGCAAAGGAAGGAAATTGGGATGATATGACGAATTCCAATAATAGCTGTAACAGTTATCTATTCTAAAAGGATGATAAAAATTGTTCAAACTGACTCCCAAGGAACAAAAGCTGCTTTTTTTGTTGATAAGCCTTCTTGTTTTGGGGTTAGTGCTACGTTTTGCCCTGCCGGAGCAGAACGAGCCGGGTATTGCTAAAACAACGGAAACGGTTGATCTGGGAAACACTGCTGAAGCAGAGGGAGCGGAAGAAAACCCGGAGGTAGAAACCAAAGTTGTGATTGTACATGTAACCGGTGCAGTTAAAAATCCGGGCGTATATACTTTGCAGGAGGGCTCCCGGGTTTTCCATGTTGTAGATGAGGCGGGCGGAGCCTCAGATGATGCCGATCTGGAAAGAATTAACTTGGCTCAACCTTTATATGATGGACAACCGGTCTATGTGCCGCGAAAAGGGGATGAATGCCTGCAACCATCTGCAGATCCGTTTTCGCAGCAGGAAGGTTTTTCTGCTGCCGGTGCCCAGAAAATCAATATAAATAGGGCAAACAAAGCCCAGCTGGAGACGCTTCCCGGCATTGGCAGCGTGAAAGCGCAAAACATCATTAATTATCGGGAAAGCAATGGTTTTTTCCAAAGCGTTGAAGATTTAACAAAGGTAAATGGAATAGGCGAAAAAACGCTGGAACAAATAAAGGAACTTATTACTGTTTACTAATCGTGTGTTCTAAAATATTTAAATGGTCCTGTTTTTATTTTCGGTGGACTTGAATATAAAAGAACCTAATTTAATGGTTTTCTCCTTGGAAGGGGGGTTAACCTTGATCGGAAAAGTTTGATCAAGGCTTGATATGAGTTTAAGAACGGTTATCGTTATTGTAGCCCTTGCTGCTGTTGGGTTGGTTTTCTGGGCGGCAGGTCTCTATGCTGATATATTGTGGTTTGAGAATCTTGGCTATACTTCTGTGTTTTGGAATATTTTTTTATCGCAATGGTCGGTGAGGCTGGTTGCTTGGCTGGTCTTTTTCCTTTTTTTATTTATTAATCTCTTGTTTACTCGCAGTACCATTACAAATATCTCCAATTTTGAACTAAGAGAAAGAATCGCCGGCACTTTTTTGGGTAAGTTCCTAACCCCCCGTAAAATTACCTTTTTCTTTCTTTTTGCCAGCTTATTTTTTACGTTTCTTTTTTCTTTGTATACCGGAAGTCTCTGGCTGGAAGCGCGGCAATTTATGCAAGGGGTGAAATTTGGGATAACCGATCCGATCTTTCACCAGGATGTTTCTTTTTACGTGTTCCAGCTTCCGTTTTTGCGTTCTCTTTATGCTTATCTGCAGGGTGTGATTATTGTTACGCTTATCGTTACCGGAATAATATATTTTATGACTAACCCCCCTGTTCAGGTAGGCAGGAGAATTATATTTCTTCCCCATCGCGGACAAGGACACCTTTCCCTTTTGCTTTCTTTTATTTTTCTTTTAAAAGCCGGGGACTATCGTTTAAAGATGTATGAATTAATGCTTTCTCCACAGGGGAGGATTTTTGGTCCGGGTTATGCCGATCTAAATGCCAAACTGCCGGGATTATGGGTTCTTCTGGTTTTTACCCTGATAATTGCAGGTTTACTTATTTTTAATATCTATCGTCGGAGAAATAGGCTGATTTTTTTTAGTATTGCTGCGCTTGTCGTGGCTTCAATTGTTCTGGGAAATATTTTTCCTGCCCTGGTCCAGCAGTTCAGAGTAAATCCTAATGAATTTGCCTTTGAACGCCCTTTTTTGGAACACAATATTAACTTTACCCTGAAGGCCTATAATTTGGATAGCGTTCGCACAAAAGATCACCCGGTTGTTCCCAGAATGGAGTATGCAGATCTTAAAGATGCTACGGGGATCATTGAAAATTTGCGTCTTTGGGATTACCGGCCGCTGCGTCAAACCTATAATCAGCTACAGGGCATACGTGACTATTATGAATTTGTAGATGTGGATACCGATCGTTATTATCTGGACGGAGAATACAGGCAGGTAATGCTTTCGGCCCGGGAACTCAACCAGAAACGCCTTCCTGCCCAGGCTCAGACCTGGATTAACCAACGTTTACAATATACGCATGGCTACGGGTTGACAATGAGCCCTGTTTCAGTTGTAACAAAACAAGGCCTGCCTGAGTTTGCTTTAAGGGATATACCTCCTTCCTCCACGGTCGGGCTGGAGGTGGACAGGCCGGAAATTTATTATGGCGAGATCAACAACGATTTTGTCATCGTTAATACCAAAACTCCGGAATTTAACTATCCGATGGGAGACAGCAATGTCTATGCTCATTATGAAGGGGACGGTGGGGTACTGCTGGACAGTATGATCAAGAAGATCGTTTATGCTCTTAAATTTTCCGACTATCATATTCTGCTTTCGGGGGAACTAACGGATAAAAGCAGGATCATGTTTAACCGTGCTATTAAAGAACGGGTTTTTAAAATAGCTCCTTTTTTGGAATACGATGCCGATCCTTATCTGGTGCTTTCTGAGGGAAAATTGTTCTGGGTTTTAGATGCCTATACTATCAGTAGAACATATCCCTATGCGGAACCTTTCAATGGCATTAATTATATGCGTAACGCCGTAAAAGTTGTTGTGGATGCCTACAACGGATCAGTCGATTTTTATATCGCTGATTCTTCCGATCCTGTTATTTTGACTTGTGCCCAAATCTTCCCCGGGCTTTTCCAGGCCATGGAGGAGATGCCTGCAGAACTTCGTTCCCACATGCGTTATCCGGAAAATCTTTTATCTCTGCAATCCCGGGTTTATGCCAGTTATCACGTGACCGAACCCGTGGTTTTTTATAATAAGGAGGATCTCTGGCAGATACCCAATGAAAAATATGCCGGTTCCTACCAGCCGGTAGAACCCTACTACACCATTTTACAGCTTCCGGGCCACGAGGAACCCGAATTCATTCTAATGCTTCCTTTTACGCCGGCCGGGAGGGACAATATGATTGCCTGGATGGTGGGGCGTTCTGATGGTGATAATTACGGTGAACTTTTGGTCTATCTTTTTCCTAAGGACAGAGTCATCTACGGCCCCATGCAAATCGAAACGGTTATAGATCAAAACACGCTTATTTCCCAGCAACTGAGCCTCTGGGATCAAAAAGGATCCCGGGTAATCCGTGGCAACTTGCTGGTGATACCTGTTAGTGATTCGGTTTTATACATTGAGCCTGTCTTTCTTGAGGCTGAGCAAAGTGAGCTTCCTGAGTTGATACGTGTTATTGTTGCCTTCCAGGATGTGGTAGTCATGGAACCGACCCTGGAACAGGCCCTTTTATCTGCTTTCGGAATTGCAGAAACACCTCCTTTGGTAGAAGAGGAAGAAGACGAAACGGAGCCTGAGGATGCTGCAGAACCTTCAGTAAGACCGGAGGTATCGCCGGATGTTTCGGAGCTGGCCCGTCAGGCGCAGGATCTTTTCCAAAAAGCGCAGGAAGCGTTGAAAGAAGGCGATTGGACTGGCTACGGCCATTTGCAGCAGGAGTTGGAGGCGATCTTAAAAGAATTGGTAGAGGCAAGCAGTATCTCTCTAGAAAAACAAGTTCCCTAAATTTTTTCAAGGAATGCAAGAGTTCCCGGGTAAAGGCGAATTATACTTTACAAATCCGGAAAACATAAAGTCATGAGATCTAACAGCAAAAATAGTAGCCTGTGGTTGTAACAACTAAGGAGGAAGCAGGTTTTGTGGACGTCAAAATTTTGGCTGGTTCTTGGCGCCGCGGCTTTTATTCTTCTGGCGGGTGTGCTGGTGGGTACTTTTTTAAAATCTCCCGGCAGCTATGAAGCGCTGCAATATTTTGATCGTGATTTTTTGAACCAGGCAGCAGCATACCAACGTATAGCTACATTTGCCCTTGTTGCCAAACAGCTGCTCATGTGGGGGTTTTTAATTGTGCTGGCAGCAGTTATCGGGACGTCCCCCTCGACCCGCTTGCCACTTTCTTTGCTTCCGGCTGCCGGCTATATTGCTCTTATCGTTTTTGCTCTTTCTCTTTTGACTTTTCCCCTGGATTATTTCCGGGGTTTTGTTCTGGAACACCGCTTTGGTCTTTCGCAGCAGGCTTTTGGTGCCTGGATGGCTGACTATGCGAAAAGTTTTTCTATTTCCTTTGTCCTCACCGTTTTTGCGCTTCTGGGGCTGTACCTGCTTATGATCCGGTTTCCGGGAAAATGGTGGCCGATCGCGGGGGTATTCGTTCTTTTTTTTATGGTTTTAAGTGCCTACCTTTACCCCTTGATTGTTGATCCGCTTTTTTATAATTTTAGGACTTTGGAAAATGAAGAACTGCGCTTAGGGATTTTACAAATGGCGGACGAAGCCGGGATCAAGGTGGAAGAAGTGCTTGTAGCGGATGCCAGCCGCAGGACAAATAAGGTAAATGCCTACTTTGCAGGCCTGGGCCGAACCAAACGTATCGTTGTTTACGATAATTTGCTAAATAGGTTTACCCCTGAAGAAACACTTGCCGTTATTGCGCATGAAATGGGCCATTGGAAACACTCCCACATTCCCAAGGGGATGTTTCTTAGTGCAGCAGGGATATTTTTGGGGCTTTTTATACTTCAAAAGCTACTTGACGGAATGGGGGTGGGGACGGGCCCTCAAGTTCTTGCGCTGGCCCTGCTTTTTTTCACCTTTTTTTCTTTTGTAAGCCTTCCCTTTCAGAATGCACTTTCGCGTTCTTTTGAACGCCAGGCTGACCGGGAGGCATTATATCTAACTGGTGGGGACGCTTCTACCTTTGTAACCCTGGAACAAAATTTGGCCAGAGCAAATCTTGCGGAAGTGGATCCCCATCCATTTGTAAAGTTAGTTCTGTATACCCATCCCCCGGTGTTGGAAAGAATTGAACTGGCCCTTCGCGAAGCTGAAAAGTACGGCCTATGAGCCGATACAGTTAGAAAGCGTTCATTACGCTGTAAAATAAATTCCGGCCATGTTAAAAAAGGGTTTTTTTGTAGTATAATTGAAATGGAGATATTATTTTTCTGATCGGTTGCTGCCTATGCTTATAAGGGAGGCTCGTTTTGCACTTATGAAGAACAACAGAAGGTTACCAAAATGCGTGTTAGCTATTGCTGGTTCTGATTCCGGAGCAGGCGCCGGGATCCAAGCTGACTTGAAAGCTATGGCTGCCCAGGGCGTTTATGGGTTGAGTGCTATAACGGCTGTTACAGCTCAAAATACTGTTTCCGTGGAAAAAGTGCACATGTTACCACCGGAAATGGTGGATGCCCAAATAGACGCTGTTTTAAACGATTTTCCCGTAGAAGTTGTTAAAACGGGTATGTTAGGAGAAGCAAAGATCGCAGGCATCGTTGCAGCCAAATTAAGACAGTATAAGATCCGTAAATTAGTGCTTGATCCCGTGATGGTTGCTAAAAGCGGGGATATGCTCCTGGAAAGTAGTGCGCAACAAACATTGCAAGAGGAACTCATCCCGCTTGCTTTGCTCATTACCCCTAATATACCTGAGGCTGAAGTTCTTTGCGGGCATCATGTTAAAACTTCCGCTGATCTTAAATCGGCAGCCCGTATTATCCACAACCGGGGTCCTTCTTATGTTTTGCTTAAAGGGGGGCATGCAAAAGGGAAAGAGGCAGTGGATATACTTTACGATGGTGAAAAATATTACTACTACCGGGCACCCCGTATTGCTACAAAGAATACACATGGTACCGGTTGCACATTTGCCTCGGCTATCGCTGCACATCTTGCTCTTGGCAAAACGGTGCCCCTGGCGGTTAAAGCGGCCCGGGAATACCTGCAAAGGATCATTCCATACGGATTGAATATCGGGCAGGGACATGGGCCTTTGGACCATTTTAGGACATGCCGGACAAAACTTAGGGATACAAATTAGTACAATGAATTTGCCTGGGAACCGGAATAAAGGTAATATAGATAGGGACATAAAAATATGATCCCGGGGTGATTCTTGGTCGCTCGCTGATCCCGCATGGAGAGTGATATGCAATTGAAAGGCATTTTAGATCTTAGCCTTTATGTTATTACCGATCGTTTTTTGGCACGTGGCCGTTCTCACCGGGAGGTAGTTGAAGAAGCTATCAGCGGTGGAGCTACTTGCATACAACTGCGCGAAAAGGATGTTACCACAGGGGAATTTTATGCTTCCGCCCGGGAATTACGAAAACTTACCCGCGAAAAAGGTGTTGGCTTGATTATCAACGACCGTCTGGATATAGCCCTTACCGTGGAAGCCGACGGTGTCCATCTTGGGCAGGACGATCTGCCTCTTTATGCGGCTGCTCGTCTTCTGCCCTCCGGAATGATCCTGGGCGCATCTGCCGGCAACTTGCAGCAGGCCAAAGAGGCCCAATCTTTAGGGGCATCCTACCTGGGGGTGGGGGCAATTTTCGAAACGGGGACGAAATCCGATGCCGGAAAACCTATCGGTCTGCAGGCACTTGCCAATATTTGCAGCAATGTAAGCATACCTGTTGTTGGGATCGGCGGCATAGATTCCTCCAATGCCAAACCGGTTATTGAAGCAGGGGCTGCGGGGATTGCCGTTATCTCCTCTGTAGTCGGTGCTTCGGATGTTGCCGCTGCGGCAAGAAAACTGGCCCGGGAGGTAAAACAAGCCTTGGATCCGGGTAGGCAAGGGCTAGGACGGGGATAAAAAATTTAACGATGGGCTTTAGCAGTAAACTTCAAGCTTGAATTTTTGGCGGACTTGCGGAATTGTGAAGTTATTATGGAAAGGATTAAGTTGAATGAAGGAAGTAATCATCTACACTGATGGAGCATGCCGCGGCAACCCGGGGCCGGGGGGCTGGGCGGCTCTTCTTATCTATAATAAAATAGAAAAGGAAGTATCCGGAGGAGAGAGGTATACTACCAACCAGAAGATGGAGCTTAGGGCTGCTGTGGAGGGTTTGAAATGCCTGAAAGAACCTTGCAAAGTAAAGCTATATTCCGACAGTGCCTACCTGGTCAATGCTTTCCGAAGGGGATGGCTTGATAAATGGCAGAAAAACGGCTGGAAAACTGTAAATAAAGATCCAGTGGAAAATCAGGATCTTTGGAAGGAATTGTTACAGCTCAGCCATCGACATGACGTTCTGTGGTTTAAAGTTAAAGGTCATAGCGATGATGAACGCAACAATCGTTGTGACTATTTGGCCCGGCAGGCTGTTCCTACAAATTCTTAGTAAACAGAGGTAATTTCTATGCACCCAATTTTATGTAAAATAGGCGGTTTCGAACTCTATTCCTACGGGGCCATGCTCTTTTTAGCATTTTCTGTAGGAATAATCTGGTCCTTAAAAGAAGCTGCCTCTGAAAATATTGATCCCGATCACCTTTATGAAATATTTATTATTGTCATCGTTTTAGCTTTGTTGGGTTCCCGGTTGGCATTTGTTTGGTTAAACTGGGATTTATTGTATCGTGGCCAGCCTTGGTGGAAGGTGTTTGCTTTTAGGGAGGGCGGCCTTACTTTTTATGGTGGTTTGCTTGCCGCTTTGCTGGGGGGATTGGTTTATACCCACTACAAAAAGCTTTCGTTTTTAAAATACCTTGATTTTGTTACCCCTTTCATCGCTTTGGGTTATGCTATCACCCGAATAGGTTGTTTTTTAAACGGCTGCTGTTATGGAAAAATAACTTCAGTTCCCTGGGGCCTGGTTTACCCGGCCATAGATAATTTTCCCCGGCATCCTACGCAGCTGTACGCTTCAGCTTCGGCGCTGCTGATTTTCTTTTTGTTACGCTATTTGCAAAGGCTCAAACATTTCCCCGGTTTTATTTTTGTTTGGTTCCTTATTCTTTACGGAATTTACCGTTTTGTCGTAGAATTTTTTCGTGTAAGCGAAGTAACTTTTTGGATTTTAACCCCAGCCCAGCTGATGGCAGGGGCTTTTATCATAGCCGGGGCAGGTATCTTGCTTGGGCAAAGGTATATTTCGACATTTAAGCAATAAATTGGCTTGACACTTATAACTAATAAAGGTTATAAAGGTAATAGTTGACTAAAAGAAGCAAAACGAGGTGATATCGTGAACAGCAACGAAGGCAATAGACTGCCCAGATTAGGTTTGGATCTGGGTACTTTTGCTGTGAAAGGAGTTTTGCTGGATGGTGAACAAATTAAAAAAATTACTGTGCCTACAGAAGGCAGCCCTATAGAAGCAGCTAAGGAATGTCTTTTTTACCTTCTGGAAGGTAGGAAAGAAGAATCCGTTTACTGTGGATTAACCGGTGCAAATGCGCCCCTCATTGCCAGGGAGGTGGGCATTAAACCTCTGTTGGAAATAGAGGCCATTCAAGCCGGCCTTATTTTTGGCAAACTGGACAATTGCGCCGTTCTTTCTTTGGGTCATGAAAATATGTATTATTTGGAAATTGGACCGGAAGGCGGGGTCCTATTTTTTAACCGCAACGGTCAATGTGCCGCGGGTAGCGGGGCCTTTTGGTACCAGCAAGCTACCAGGATGGGTTATAATGATCGGGAGCTGGCTGAAATAGCTTTGGAAACGGATGCAGCAGTCAAGATTTCCGGACGTTGTGCCGTTTTTGCCAAATCGGATATGACACATGCCATTAACGAGGGAGCCACGCAAAGCGCAGTTTCCGCAGGTATGGCTAAGGCCTTGGCTGATATGGTTATCACGAGCATAGCACAGAACAGAATTATTGATCAAGAAACTTTAATCGCCGTGGGAGGCGTGGCCAATAATAAAGCCGTTATGAAATATATTGAGGAGTACTGCCGCGATTTATCCGTCAGGGTGATTGTACCTTCTGATCATGAATATGTTAACGCTTTGGGTGCGGCACGGGGAAATGACCGGATTAATACCGGGAACCTAAATTTGGAGAACCTTTTGAAAGCGCAGTATGTGCCGGAAAACCCCTTGCCATCCCTTGATCCCGAAGGAGTCGAATATATGGATTTTCCTCCTAAGCAAAATAATTATGATCTCTCCACTGTTTATTTAGGAGTGGATTGCGGCTCTGTCTCTACCAAGTGTGCTCTTTTGGATGCTGCAGGGGGATACATTGGAGGGATTTACCTTCCTACCGCCGGACGCCCTGCACTACAAGTTTTGGAATTGATGAAAAAAGTAGAACATAAGTACGGCCAATTACTTCAGGATGCCCCTATTGTTGCCTGCACTACAGGTTCCGGGCGTTTCCTTTCCCAAAAAATTTTGAACGCGGAATATGCCGTAGATGAAATTACCTGCCAGGCAGAGGGCGTGAAATATCTTTGTGGTGAGAAGGGTACCCTTTCGATCATAGAAATTGGCGGGGAGGATTCCAAGTTTCTACAGCTTAAAGATGGTGTGCTCTATGATTACAATATGAATCCCGTTTGTGCCGCAGGAACTGGAACTTTTCTGGAAAATTTGGCCGGATTGCTTGGCGTTCAGATCGAAGGGGAGTTTTCCAGACGATCTTTTGAAGCCGAGTATGCCATAGACTTGGGCGATACCTGCACTCTTCTTTCCCAGACGGCACTTGTTTCTGCAGCCTCCCAAGGCTTGCCTTTATCTTCACAACTGGCCAGCTTGGCTTATTCTTCCGTACGAAATTATATTAGTAAAACTGTAGAAAACAGACCATTGGAGGGGAAAATCATTTTTACGGGAGCAACGGCTAAAAACCACGCTTTGGCAAGTGCTTTTGCCGTTGAATGTGCTCAAAAGATCACTGTTCCCCCGTATCCGGAACTTTCCGGAGCAATTGGCAGTGCCTCTGTTGCTAAAATGTTCCGTGAAATGGGCCAGCAAGGGGATTTTTCTTTTAGGAGTTTGCAGAACCTACATACATTTACCGTAGACAAGCGCAAGTGCAAGGCTAAATGCGAACATGAACACAATTGTACCCTCGATATCATAAAATTTTCTGATGGCAGCAAATTCCTTTACGGCGATCGTTGCGGCCGTTATTCCGGGTTGGCAAAAAAATCAAAAGGCTATGATCTGCCTGATTACATAGAACGCAGGAATGTTTTTTTTTCCCGTTCCGCGGGGGAACCTGTAAAAGGGGGGCCGCGTGTAGGCCTGCCCCGGAGCGGGATGTTTTTTGAGCTTTATCCTTTCTGGTCCGCTTTTTTTAGGGAAATTGGAGCTGAATTGGTTCTCTCGTCAGAGACCTCTGAGCATACTTTAGAAAAAGGTAAAGGCAATCTGGGAGCGGAAATGTGTTACCCCATGGAAGTCCTGATCGGGCATTATGGGGAGCTTATGGAAAAGGAACCGGATTTTATCTTTGTTCCGGATGTTGTCGATATGGAGCCTCTTCCCTGGGCACCCAACTGGCCCCGTTCCTTTACCTGTTCTTTGTTGCAAACCCTCAAAGGGACGGTAGCCAATTCGCTTAACATTGGACCGGAACAATTCCTTTATGCCCAGCTAAATTATAAAGGCGGCCGTGAGAAAATAATCCTGCAACTGGAAGAAGTGGCTAAAAGAGTCATGGGGGCCGGCTATAGCAAGGAAAAGCTGCAAAAAGCTGTAGATGCGGGCTATGCCGCGCAGGAAAATTTTCGCAGTGCCATGATCCAAGAAAGCCAAAGTGTTGTGGATGAACTTAAAAGCTACAGCGATATGGTAATAGCTGTTTTTTTGGGTAGATCCTATACGATATATGATGACTATGTTTCCAAAGGTTCCTTTCATTATGCACGCCAAAGGGGCCTGGTTGCAGTTCCGCAGGATTTCATTTTAGAGTACTTGCGAGGCTGGTTTGAAGGGAAGATCCACGATGCAGTCCTTGATGATGAAAGAGAGGAATTCCAAAAAAGCCTCGAAGGGCTCCTGAAACACATGGACAATATCTATCCTATACAGTTGCAAAGGATGCTTTCCACGGTTCATTTCATCAATTTTTTAAATGAAAGAACAGTAAAAACCGGGTTGCCCTTGCTGCACATTGTTTTTCAGGATCCTTTTAAATGTGGTCCTAACGCTATGTTGCGGCACTTTTTGGGGGAACTGACCGGTTATCTTCGTCTTACGCTGGATGAACATACAGCACCTGCGGGAATGATTACCAGGCTGGAGGCTTTTAAGAATACCTGCCGCACCAAAGATAGTCCTTCTTTACCGGATTTTTATTCCTCCAGGACAAAAAATATAAAAGATGATGAGTGGGAAAAAATCTTGATTCCCGAACCTACTTACCATTCCCGGGTTTTTGCAGCTGTATTCAGGGCTTTTGGTGTAGATGCCGATGTACTGCCGCGCAGCAAGGACAGGGATATGGTTTTGGCCCGGCGCTTCGTAAACGGTGAGGAATGTTTGCCCATGATCCAGAACGTACAGGATTTTTTGGATTATCTTTTTACTGATGGTCACGCAGAAGACTTAGATAAAACTGTATTTTTCCAGGGGTGGGCCTGTGGCCCCTGCCGTTATGGCCTTTATGCACCTGCCCAATCCTTGATCATTAACAGGGCAGGATTCGGCGAACGACGGATCTGTGCTGTTAAATACGATGACGCCGTAAAAAGGTTTGGCCTTAATTTTGTTGTAGGCGTTTACGATGGCCTGGTTGCCATGGATATTCTTTATAAGATGTTGCATGCCACAAGGCCTTATGAATTAGTCGAGGGAGCCAGCGAGGCTGTATTTGAAAAGTATTCGGAAAAGTTAATGCACATCTTGGAAAATTTCCGTTTTTCCCCTATACATCTTCTTACTAAAAAGCATTTGCAGCCACTGGAAAAATTATTGCGGGAAGCCTGCGAGGAATTTACCCAGGTTCCCAAATCAAAGGAAAAAAGACCTCTCATCCTGGTAGGAGGGGAGTTTTATGTCCGTCTCGATGATCGTTGTAACCGTGATATTATCAAGAAAATTGAAGCAGAAGGCGGAGAGGTTTCTCTGGCACCGGCCTCAGAATTATTTTCTTACACGGCTTTGATCAATTATTTAGAGGCCAGTACAGCTTTTAGGTTAAACAAAACCGCGGTAAAATATTTGCAAAAGGTAGCGCTTGGTTTTGCGTTGCACCTGGCCAAGAGGGAAGAAAAACTGCTATCACGGGCGGCACATAAGCTGTTGGCTCACTTGGAAGAGCCTTCCCCCCGGGAAATAAGGGATTATTCGCGAAAATATGTTTCCGATCATTATGGCGGGGAACCTCCGATGACCATAGGAAGGGTATGCGCACTGGCCCACCAGACTGATGTTGATGGTGCGGTTTTTGTAGCTCCTTTTACCTGTATGCCGGGTTCTGTAGTAGAATCCCAAATGGGTTCGTTGCGTGAAGATCTGGGTTTTCCTATGGTTGCCGTTTATTATGATGGTAAAGAAAATGCCAACCGTGAGGAATTTGTCCGCAGTTTGGTCTTCCAGGCTAAACAGCGCCTCCTCCAAAGGGCAAAGGCCAAATAAATATGGCACAACCAGCCCGGTTTATTGATTCAATCATGATGATTTAACAGTTTTAAAGCGATCGAATTCCGGGTAATTTAAGGCAAGGTAAGATATGGCATTGTCTGTTGCAGATAAAGTCATATCTTATTTTTTATCTATGACAGGTATATCAATTTATAGTTTGTTAATTTAAAATATAAATAACAATTGTTTTTATGGTATCTTAATGAAATTTAGGAAAAGGAGATGTTGTAAAATGTACTGGAACAAAGAATTTGAAACGATGCCTTGGCAGGAAGTTCAGAATTATTGCCTCAGTAAGTTTCCCGCGTTTTTGGAGTACTTGAAAAACAACTCTCAGTTTTATAAAGATCGGTTGTCTTCCATTAAAAGCGAAGATATTAAAACGCTGGATGATTTAAAAAGCATTCCCTTTTTAACGAAAAACGATCTCCGTGATGCCCAGGCGGACACTGACCGGAAAAACCCGCTGGGTAAAATTCAGGTTGTGGACACAGAAGATATTGTACAGGTGATCTCTTCATCTGGTACTTCCGGACGGCCAGTCTATTATGGGGCCACCAAAAAAGACCTGGGGATATGGAATGACGCCATCGCCAATGTATACTATACGGCAGGTGTGCGAAAAGGTGATATTGTTGCCCATACCACGGGTATTCCTTTGTTTGCCGGCGGATCATCTTATTTTGAAGGGATCAGGAACATTGAAGCCATGACCGTTTGGCCCGGTAATTTATCGACTTCCAGGATGCTGGAAACAATTAGAAACCTCCATTGTAATGTAATCCAGGCCACTGTATCGTTTAACCTTTATTTAGCGGAACGTTGCCAAGATGCATTGGGGGTTGATCCCCGGGATTTAGGTATTACTAATATTATAGGTGGCGGGGAACCTGGTTTGGGAGAAGAAGCAATTCGCCAAAAACTAAAGGATGCTTGGAATGCAAAGACAGTACGGGAAATTATGGGGCTTGCAGATGTAATGCCAGCTATGTGGGGCGAATGTGAAGAAGAAACGGGTATGCATTTCAATGCCCAAAAATATGTGATGATTGAGTTAATCGATCCGGAAACAGAAGAACATCTGCCCTGGGAGGCCGGTGTCGTCGGTGAAGTTGTTTATACTAACTTTAGCAGGGGAGCCACGCCCATTTTGAGGTATCGTTCTGCGGATCTTGTTCGCTTGGAAGGCATGTCTTGCCCATGCGGCAGAACATCTCCGAAAATCCGCTGCATTGGCAGGGCTGACGATCTCATTATTTTTAAAGCCATGAACGTTTATCCTTCGGCAATCCGCGATGTAGTCCTAACGCATTACAAAGAACATCTGACAGGACAAATGCAAGTTGTAAAAGACAGCCCCGAGCAAGTTCGCTTCGATACGGCCATACCTGTAGATATTGAGACCACCTTGCCGGAAGAAAAGCAGGCTGATTTAAAACAAAAAATCGAAAGTATTGTCAGGGATACTTTAAACATTCGCGTGGAAGCAAATCTTGTTCCCCCGGAAACCATTCAAAGAACGCAGTACAAATCTCCTTTGATTCGTATACGTGAAAAAGACGAGCAATAAGCATTAATTGCATTTCCATATTTTTTTAAGAGGTATTTAGCCGGTAAGGATAGTATATTTAATATTAGGACAAGTAACAATTTAAGGACACTGGGAAGTTGGAAGGAGGTGATCAATGAAAATAATGACTGTAATGAACCTGTCGGATGGCCTGGCAAGCAGAAGCAGCTATTGTCGCCATAAAGAAACAAAAAGAACAAACATAGTACTAGTTTTGTAAAAACACACAATCTTTTGTTTTATGTTAATAAAAATTCCTACCGGTACACCTGAGGTTAAGGGGCAAAGATTGTTAAAAGTATGGGCAGTGGTAATGCTAATAAAATTTTACAGATGATAGTGCAGGACGTCTGCAAGGAAAGCTTGTGTTTTCTTGCAGATCTGATATCTCAGATTTAAATGTAAAAAAACAGGGTATGTAGAGGTGAAAAATTTATGAAAGAGGTTGTAAATTTCGTTGATACTACAATGAGGGATGGGGCGCAAAGTAACTGGGCCTCCGGTATGCCGGCCGGTATGATGAAGGAAATACTGGAAGACATTGATAATGCCGGCTACGCTTATATTGATGCGCCCTATGTGGCTGTAAACTTTAAAAAATATACGCGTGATTTAAGGGAAGATATTTGGGAAATGGTAAGAATGTTCGGCAAAACCAAGACCAAGAAAGGTATAATGAGCGAGCCGGGCATCGATCCTTGGGATATGTGGGATACTCCCCGTGCAATGACAGAATTATTTTTGTCGCTGCTGGTAAACTACGGGGCATTGCAGCGTGTGCAACTTATGGGCAACGTCTATGGCACTGATAGTTACGGGTGGTTTGTCCCAATGATTAAGAAACTGGGTTTGGAGATTAATTTTGGTGTCTGCTATTACATTTCCCCGAGGCACCAGTCGGAGGGCTACTTTGAAGAAAAAACAAAAATGATGGCGGCCTATGAACCTACCTCCATGTATATTAAGGATGCCGGCGGGTTGCTGGAGATAGATTCAATAAGGGAAGTGCTGCCAATTGTTCAAGAACATTCAAAAGGCCTACCCCTGGAGCTTCATAGCCATTGTACTACCGGTATGGCCGATGCTGTCTATGTGGAAGCAATGAAAATGGGATGCCGGACCTTCCATGTAGCTATTCCGCCTATGGCCGAAGGGACAGCGCAGCCAAGCGTATTTAATACCGTGGACAACTGCAAACATCTGGGTCTGAAAACAAATCTCGATATGGAAAGGATCCAAAGGGTCTCCGAACGCATATACACTATGGCAAAACAGGTGGGTCCGGAAGATGCTATGCGAGCAGTAGGGACCTACCCCTTGCCGACTCATTTTGGCCCTACACGCTATAACCTTTATCTCTATAAGCATAAGATTCCCGGCGGTGTTATATCTAATACTGTGCACCAGTTAAAGGAACTAAAACTTACGGGTAGAATGGACGAGGTTGCCGAGGAATGTATCACGATATGTGAAGAAACAGGCTACCCACATATGATTACACCTTATTCGCAATTTGTCTGCACTCAGGCTGCGCTAAACGTAGCCACGGGTGAACGTTACAAAGTAGTTATAGACGAAATGATCAAGGTGGCGCTGGGTTGTTTTTCGGCCGATTCGGGCTATTTGGAAATGGATCAAAATCTAAAGGACAAGTTTTTAAGTTTACCCAGAGCCAAGGAACTGCAAAGAGATTTTGATCACTCCAAAAATGTGATACAGCATTTATCCGTCAAGGACGTTAGAAAACAGCTTGATGCCGTTCACCTGTCCGATGAAGAATTTATGTTACGCTATCTCATGAAGGGTCAGGACGAAATAGATACCATGTATAGAACCATAGAAGAGCGCGGCAGCAAATTCATGAAATTTTCCGCGCATGATATGCCGATACTGGAACTTATAGATAAGTTGAGCCAACAGCCTAAGGTTACAAATTTCCAGATCAAGGGCCCGAAAGGTACCTTTGAGCTGCGGAAACAAAAATAAAAATAAACCTAAAAGCCGGAGGTGTTTAAATGAGTACAAATATATTTGGCATATTCGATACCGAAGAATTTAAAAGCATGGCAATTTTAATTGACAGGTTGGAAAAATCACCGTTTGATTACCTCAAATTGGAAAATGGAGACACTAAAATAGTCATTAGTAAGGGCGAAGTATCGGATGTTGGGGAAAGTTCAACCAAAGCAGTGGCCTCCGTAAGCAGCAGTACTGAAGCGGTAGCCGTGGAACCACAAGAAACGACGGAAAAAGTCGAAACAGCTGCAATTGAAGAGGCGTCTGCCACTGTAACCAAAAAAGAAGTTGTGGAACGGGAAGGGGTTGCAATCGTAAGGGCTCCTTCGTATGGGCTCTTTTATGCCCAAGCGGCACCGGGGGAACCCCCATATGTTGAAGTGGGGAGCAAGGTGAAACAAGGCGATACGGTTGGGCTGTATGAAGTGATGAAGGTCTTCAGTAGTATTGCGGCACCTGCTGATGGAGAAGTTATTGAGATCTATGTCAAAAATGCCGAACAAATTGAACCGGAACAACCACTTATGGCTATTAAAGTTGAATAGCTTGCGATACAAAATACCGAAAGTACTGCCTGTTTATATCTTGTGACGGTGTATAGGCATGTTGGAAATAGTGATACTTAGGAGGCCCGGTTTCTTATGAAAAGATTTTCCAAGATTTTAATTGCTAACAGAGGAGAAATAGCTGTACGCCTGATTAGAACTTGCCGGGTTATGGGTATTAAAACCGTTCTTGCCGCTTCGGAAGCTGACAAGGATTCTTTGGCGGCAAGGTTAGCCGATGAAACTGTTATTATCGGGGGGCCGGGTGTCGCTACTTATTTGGACATCCCGGCCATCATCCAAACTGCAAAGGATGTTGGTGCGGAAGCTCTCCACCCGGGTTACGGATTTTTAGCGGAACAACCTGAACTACCGGAGGCTTGTAAAAAAGCCGGCGTTGTTTTTATCGGGCCCAAGACCGAAAATATCGTTAACATGGGAAATAAACTGGTTGCGCGATCCCTGGCGGAAAAAAGCGGTGTTCCCTGCCTGCCGGGTTCAGAAAAGGTAAATTCTTTTGAAGATGTGCTCGATGTTGTTGGGGAAATAGGTTTTCCGGTAATGCTTAAAGCAGCAGCCGGCGGCGGCGGTCGCGGCATGAAAATTGTAAGTGAAGAGAATAAGGGTAAATTAGAGCAAGCCTTTAACGAGGCTTCTGCTGAGTCACGCGCTGCTTTCGGTGACAGTTCACTTTTTGTGGAAAAATATATTGCCCATGCCCGACATATTGAAGTACAAATCATAGGAGACAAATATGGCAATGTAGTCCATTTAGGCGAACGGGATTGTTCAACCCAGCGGCGCCACCAAAAATTGATTGAAGAAGCAGGGGCTCCGAATATTACTGAAAAATTGCGTAAGGAGCTCCATGCTTCCGCTGTAAAATTAGGAGAATTCATAGGTTATGAAAGTGCCGGGACGGTAGAATTCTTGGTGGATCAGGACAGTGGAAAATTCTATTTTCTTGAAGTCAACACCAGGGTTCAGGTAGAGCATCCAGTAACGGAAGAGGTCACCGGTGTTGACTTGATTGAGGAAATGATCAATGTTGCTGCAGGTGAAAAGCTGTCTTTTTCCCAGGAGGAAATTACTTTTTCAGGTCACGCAATTGAATGTCGAATCAATGCCGAAATAGCTGAAGAAAATTTTCGTCCGACCCCCGGGAAAATTACGAGATGGGAAATCCCGCAAGGGCCGGGGATTAGGGTTGATTCACATTGCTATGTGGGTTATACAATACCCATTTTCTACGATTCGCTAATCGGCAAACTGATTGTTCACGGCCGAAACCGCGATCATGCTATTAGAAAAATGCTGGCGGCTCTAGACGAATTTGCCGTGGAAGGGATCAGTACAACCGTATCGTTTCATCATAAATTTATAAGTACTCCTGATTTTAAGGCCGGCAAAGTGCATACCCGTTTGCTGGAAGACAAACTGCAACACATTTTACAGTAAGGAATAATGTCGGCTTAAACAAGTTCTTTAAATTTTTGGGGGTTGTGATCAATGGACGGCAGAACAGCTAGATTTGAAAATGAAAAAAAACAACTTAGCAGCTTGACAGTTTCTTTTTCTCCCAGGGAAATAAAATTGTTGGACAGGATTGCCGATCAATCGCAATTGAATAGGTCAGAAGTTATGAAAAAGGCTTTGTTTAATTTGGCAAATAATATGGGCAGTTATACCGGAACTGATGATCGGGGACAAAGACAGCAGGGTTCTTTATTTATGGACAGGGTTCTGCCGCAAATTAACGTTGAAAATTTTACATTTAAAAAGGTAGTGGAGCAAATTGTTAATCTTGTAAGTAAAATACTGGGTGCAGAAGCAGCCGGGGTAATGCTTTATAATGAGGAAAGCAAAGAGCTTGTATTACAAAAGCCTGCATTCGGGTTGGAAGAAGACGAAGACATCAACGCTTACCGCGTGCCTTTAAACGGCAAAGGCAACGCGGTAAGCGTTTTTTTGACCGGTGCACCTTCCATTTCAAACGATACACGATCTGACCCCAGGTTCTTAAAAAATTTTGTTTTAAAATATGGAGCCCGCAGTACTATAACAGTTCCTTTGGAGGTCAATACAAAACGTATTGGAGTTCTTCATGTTGACAATAAAAAAGCGGGCGATTTTACGGAGAAAGATGTCGAGCTGCTAAGTTTACTATCTTCGCATATGGCGCTGCTACTGGAAAACTCTGCCTATATAAAAAATGAAAAAAAACAACGGGAAAAACTAAAAAAAATCAATGAAAACCTAAGCGATCAGCAGAAAAAATTAAGACTGCTGATGGATATACACGGAAAACTGATTAGAAAAGTGCTATACGGCGAAGGATTGTCTGCTGTAACGCAGACCCTAACCGAATTCTTGAAATCAAAAGTAATCGTGGAGGACAAACATTTCAACATTTTATGTAAAGCCTCCCTGGAAGAAAAAGATCGCTACATGCCTGAAGACTCTGAACGTTTAAAGATCATCAAAGACCACATTGGCACTCAGTTCAGGGAAGCAGTTCAAAAGAAAAAAATTGCCTGTATAGCTCCTTTGCCGGAAAAAGGGATCACCTATTACCGTGTTTTGGTTCCTTTAACCGACAAAAACGATATTTTAGGTTACCTTTCTGCTTTATTTGATGAAAAATCTTTCAGTGAATTTAATATGATTGCTATCGAACAGACTGCATTGGTTGCAGCACTCGAGCTGGTAAAGGAAAAAAATGCCTATGAAATTGAAGGCAGACTAAAAGGCGAATTTTTGGATTTATTATTGCAAGGAGATTTTAAAAACGAAAAGGAAATACTGGAGCGTGCAAAGTTTTTAAATTATGATATTTCCAGCCCCCAATTAGCGGCGGTGCTTAGCATACAAAAAAAACCAGGTAGCAGTAGGCAGAATGTTTCCATGTGCCTGCAAAAACCGATAGACAACCTGGTTTTTTTGTTGGATAAATGTTTGCCACAGTACATTTCGTTATTAAGGGGAAACAATCTGATTGTCTTATGCCCGGCGAATGAACAAAGCCGCATTGTGGGAAAACTAAACACTATTTGTATAAAAGTACAAAAAAATTATCCTGCAACTCAAGTTGTAGCCGGCATAGGCGAACCGGTGAAGGAGATTGTTAAAATAAAGGAAAGCTATCAAAAGGCAAAAAGGGTGTTGGAGGCAGGTGAAAAAAATAATATCATTTTTAACTCAGGAAATGCAGTAGCCTACAGCGATTTAGGCATCTACAATTTAATATTTGGCATAAATAACAAAAAATTATTAAAAAGGTATGTCAGTGAAAAAATAGGAGCACTTCTTGAACATGATAGAAGTAAGAAAAGTTCCCTATTGTTAACTTTAGAGACTTTCCTGGCTACCAAAAGTGTTATTAAAGAGTCTGCCGAAAGGCTGTTTATACATGCAAAAACAATGAGCTATAGGTTGAAAAAAATAGAAGAGATCCTTAAAATAGACCTGTCGGATGCCGAAACATGTTTAGAGCTGAACATAGCGATTAAAATCCACAGGCTTTTTAAATGATAAAATAGGACACGGGTTTTTATAATTCAAGTTTTTTGTTCAAGTTTGTGTGCTTAAAAGTTTTGCTGCGATCGGCATAATCTTTTACGATATGGCCATCCCCGATCAGTTTGTACTTGTAAATCACAAGACCCTCAAGGCCTACCGGGCCACGGGAGTGAATTTTGCTGGTGCTTATTCCTACCTCTGCTCCAAATCCATAGCGGAAACCATCGCTAAAACGGGTGGAACAGTTCCAAAACACATTCCCTGAGTCTACATAGTTCATAAAACGTGCTGCTTTTTCTTTATCCCTGGTTATGATGCTATCGGTATGCCCCGATCCATATTTGTTGATATGATCAATTGCTTCTTCCAGCCCCGGAACAATTTTAATTGCCAGCTTATAATCCAGGTACTCCGCTCTCCAGTCTTCCTCCACAGCAGGAGAAACGGAGATTAAAGCCCGGGTCTTGGCGCAACCCACAAGTTCTACACTTTCGCTATCCAGTGATTCTTTTAAGGAGGGCAAAAATTCCGGTGCGATCTTTTCATGTACCAGCAACGTTTCTACAGCATTACATACGGCTACATACTGTATTTTGGAATCTACGGTAACGTTTAAAGCCACCTTAAGATCTGCGTCTTCATCCACATAGCAGTGGCAAATACCGTCAGAATGGCCCATAACCGGGATTCTGGAATTATCCATGATATAACGTACGAATTCGTTTGAACCCCTGGGGATGATAAGGTCAATATAGCGATCCATCTTAAGCATATCGTTTACATCTGCCCGCGTTTCCAACAGCGCAGCCCAATGTGGAGGGATGCCTGCTTCTTCGGCGGCAGCAATAATGATATCAGCTAAGATGCGGTTGGTTTTGCTTGCCTCGGATCCTCCTTTAAGAAGAACCCCATTTCCGCTTTTGAGACAAAGAGTTGATATTTGTACAAGCGCATCAGGCCTGGATTCAAAAATGATGCCGATGACCCCGATCGGGCATGTAACACTGTACAGTTCCAATCCCCTGTCCAGTTCGGTGGAAAGCAGCGTCTTGCCCACGGGATCTTCAAGATCAATCAAATCATATATTCCATCAACTACATCTGCTATCTTAGTTTCATCGAACTTTAATCTTTTAAGAAGCGGCTCAGACAAATTTTCCCGCTTACTTCTTTCCAGGTCATCTTGGTTGGCCGCAATGATCTCTTTTTCCTTTTCTTTCAAAGACTTAGCAATGTTTTCAAGCGCCTTATTTTTAAGGTTGGTTGGGACTGCGGCCAGCTTAATGGATGAGTCTTTTACCAGGCGTGCCAGTTCGTCCATGTTCATAACATTCATAATAAAGCTACCTCCTTGATTGGGGTATTTTTTTAGGTGACGGTGTAGGATATTTTCCCCATTAGCTGTTATTTAAAGCATTAATACACAGGTTCGCTCAGCTGCTTTGCCGTAAAATACATTCACAATGGTTAATATTCGTGAAAATTATTAATAATCCTTTTTTACATATTGTCTTCTTTCACTTGGATGATGTTTTTTTTCGGGCTGTACTGTATAATTAAATCAGAGGTAAGGAGGAGGAATTGTGCATTTGACCTTGAAAGATTTACGTAAAGGTTTTGAAAATGTAGGCTATATCTGCGATGAAGAAACAATTTTAACAGTGTACTTAAGTTTGGTCCTGGAAAAACCAATTTTGATCGAAGGTCCTCCGGGAGTGGGCAAAACAGAGATGGGTAAGGTACTGTCCCAAATATTTGATACTGAACTAATCAGGCTGCAGTGTTACGAAGGACTGGATGAAAATAAGGCCCTTTATGAGTGGAACTACCAAAAACAGCTTTTAAAGATTCAGATCAACAGAGATAATGCTGAAACCAATGAACTGGAAAACGATCTTTTTTCTCCGGAATACTTACTGGAAAGACCATTGCTGAAGGCAATTCAGTCCCCCCGGAAAGTTGTGTTGTTGGTTGACGAAATAGATAAGTCTGATGATGAATTTGAGGCCTTTCTTTTTGAATTACTTTCCGATTTTCAGGTTTCCGTCCCTGAACTGGGCACTATCAGAGCAAATCATATACCCATTGTGGTCTTAACAAGCAACAGCGAACGCGAACTTTCCGATGGACTAAAACGGCGTTGTATTTTTCTTTACCTTGATTTTCCCGGGATAGAAAGAGAAGTAGAAATAATTCGGGCTAAAGTTCCCCAGGCAGGGGAAAATTTGACCAAGGAGATTGCAAAAGCAGTAAACCTTATCCGCCAAAATGCAGAGATACGCAAAAAACCTTCCATAGCGGAAACACTTGATTGGACAAGAGCCCTTGTCAGTTTGAACAAAGATCGTTTGCAAAGCAGTACTATAGAACTCACGCTCAATCTTCTTTTGAAAAATAGAGCCGACCAGCGGGTTTTTCACGAACAGATAGGTGCTAAGGCTTTAAGAGAAAATAGCAGGGCCGGTATCTCAAGGTAAATATTATGTAACTATCTTGATATACGTACTTTGCCAAGTTGCAAAGTGTCGAACCGGAAAAGATAAGGAAGCAGCGAATAAAATGTATTTCGATGATGGCAACGATGCCAACGAGGAACATAAAAACTATCCCTTCGAAAATGAACATTCCAAAGGGAGGCAAAAAAAAGCAATTAGCGGCAGTAGCTATGACCGTGGCAGGGCAAACATTAGCGGTACAGGCTTGCCGGACTACTTGGAAAACAATGTGATTCGTTTTGTTTACCTTCTTAGGTCCGCAGGAATACAGATTGGCAGCTCTGAGGTTATTGATGCCCTTCATGCTCTACAGTTGATACCACTTACAAACAAGGAATATTTTAAAGCAACATTGAAGGCGACTTTAATTAAGAAAGCCTCCGATCAGGAACTATTTGCACGATATTTTGTTCTTTTTTTTGCTTCTCCGGAGACAAGGAAGGAGTTTCAGGAGGCCCGGCGGGAAAAACTGATTGAACATCGTGCGCGGATGGAGGAAGCGGAGAAGGTGCTGAGTTTTCGTGGTGAGCGAATGGATCTATCAGAAACAGATAAGATAGTGTATGCTTACATGCCGGCAAAGGAACAAAAAAGGCTGCAAGATTTTTTAGCAATGAACGAAAGCAGGGAAACACTGGAACAAGATTACCGCCCTTTTTTGGAAACAATTGTAAAGGGGCGATTGGGTTTTTGGCATAAACAGTTGGGCCGGGAGATCGAAGAAGAGCTAAACCAGCCCGATGTTGGAGATGAGGGGTTAAATGCTATTCGGGATGCCGCGGCAGGAGCCGGCAGGGGCGGTTCTAATATTTTAACAGAGGATATGCAAAATATTGCCCGCAAGGATCTGCCACGTGCTACAGCTATAATACGAAAAATGACCCGCTTGTTGGTTTATCGCATCTCACGGCGCTATCGCTACAGCAAAAACCGCCGCAAGCTCGATCTCAGATCTACGATCCGCTGCAGTATTCAATATGGCGGGACGCCTTTTTTGTTAAAATATAAAAGCCGGAGAAGAAAAAAACCCCAATTACTTTTGCTTTGCGATGTTTCCGGTTCCATGATTCGTTACACTAATTTTGTACTTCAGTTTATTTATGGTTTAAATACAGTAGTTAAACGTATAGAAAGTTTTGTTTTCTCTGAGGGCCTGGAAAGAATCACCCCTTATTTCCAACAGGGGAAAAATTTTGACTCTACAATCGAAAGCATCATCAAGGAAAGTAAGCAGTGGGGCGGAGGCACCAGCCTGGATAGGGCCATAAAATCCCTGTTTAACAGTTGCGCTGAAGAGCTTAACAGGAATACCATTGTCATCATTGTCAGCGATACCCGCACGGTCAGACACCGTAATGCTATAAAAGAGGTCCAGCGCCTACGTGATGAAGTTAAGGAAATAATTTGGCTTAATACCCTGCCACAGGGGGATTGGGATAAATATTCGTCAGTGCAGGCGTTTCAAAAGATAGCGGCTATGTTTCCTTGCAATACTTTAACAGATCTGGAACAGGTGCTGGGGCGTAAATTGTTTTTCGATGGTTGAAAGGCAAGATTCTTAATTTTATCCCGGAATGCAGGTGCTAAAAATGGCACTTTTCACTGATTCCGGAACTGTCCCTGCGCTGGGAAAACCGCATGTCATAACTGCCTATCATAATCATAAAGAGTAGTTAGCAGTTGTCGGCCCCGTATTTATTTTTTTGTCTGATCTGCCACCAGATTTGCTGCACCATACCTTGCTCTTAAGCGTGGTTTTTCAATTTTGCCGGTGGGATTGCGTAAAATCTTGTCAAAAATGATTTTTCGGGGCCGTTTATAGCGCGGTATGGGAGCGCAAAATGTTTTTATCTCCTCATCTGTGCATTTGTGGCCCTCCTTCAATTCTATGATCGCGGCCGCTATCTCTCCTAAACGGTCATCAGGCAAACCTATAACGGCGGCATCTTTAATGGCATCATGGGTGCGGAGAAAATTTTCAACTTGTACCGGGTAAATGTTTTCCCCGCCACTGATGATCACATCTTTCTTCCGATCGACCAAATAAATAAAACCATCTTCATCCATGCGGGCCATATCTCCGGTAAGTAACCAGCCGTTTTTGAGTACCTCTGCTGTTGCCTGGGGATCGTTGTAGTAGCATTTCATGACACCTTGTCCTTTAACTGCCAATTCTCCAATCTGTCCCCGGGCCACTTTTTGCCCATCTTCATCAACAATCTTGGCCTCCCAATTATAGCCCGGTATACCAATAGCGCCGACCTTGTGGATATTTTCCGTTCCCAGATGGACACATCCGGGCCCGGTAGATTCGCTTAAGCCATAGTTTGTGTCATAAAGGTGATCGGGGAAATATTTTTTCCAACGGCGAATCAGGCTGGGGGGGACAGGTTGTGCACCGATATGCATTAGCCTCCATTGTGAAAGCTCATAATCCTCCAGATTCACATCTTTATTTTCAATAGCATCGAGAATATCTTGTGCCCAAGGAACCAAAAGCCAAACGATGGTAATTTTCTCCTCAGAAACCGTTTTAAGTATCCATTCCGGTTTAACCCCACGGAGCAATACAGCTTTACTGGCAGAGATTAAACTTCCAAACCAGTGCATCTTGGCACCGGTATGGTAAAGCGGGGGAATACACAGAAAATTATCTTCGCGCCTTTGATCGTGATGCTTGATCTCAGTCCAACATGCCGACATCAAAGCCTTGTGCGAATGCAAAATCGCTTTGGGAAAACCTGTGGTTCCGGAGGAAAAATATATGGCCGCATCATCGTCATCTGTAAGTTTTATCCCCGGTTCTGCCGAGGAACAATTGGCGGTAAGACGGTCATAGTTTTCTGCAAAGGAAGGACGGTTCTCCCCTGCAAAAAGAAGCGTTTTTACCCTGGGTATCTGTTCTAAAATTGCCTCCATGCGATCGATAAATTCCGGCCCAAAAATTAAGGCAACGGCATCGGACAAGTCCAAGCAGTATTTTATTTCCTCAGCAGTATAGCGAAAATTTAACGGTACTGCAATGGCACCTGCTTTTAAAATTCCAAAATAGATAGGCAGCCATTCCAGGCAGTTCATTAATAAAATAGCGACCTTGTCCCCTTTTTTTATCCCCCTTTGCAGCAACAGGTTGGCCATGCGGTTTGCTTTTTCGTTAAAGACCTGCCAGGTCATTTCCCGCCGGTATTCACCGGCCGGATTGTTTTCAATCAGTTCGTATTCAAGCCAGGTAACGTTGTGTCTTTCTTGTAAATCCAGGTTGATCTCCGTAAGGCATGTTTCCGATCCGTACATTTCAGCATTGCGCGATAAAATTTCCGTAATAAGCATTTTTTCCTCCCGTTCTACCAACACCTGCAAGCATGTTGTATGTTGAAAAATAAATATCCGTTCTACATGAAAAATCGAAACGCCATACAAATTATAAAACGGTACAGGTAATTAATCAATATCTTTCCCGAAAAATAAAAGGGAGAACTTTTATAGAAGTAGAATATCTAATTTATACAGGGAAAGTTTATACAATTGGGAGGATGATATAGTATGGAAACCGTACCCGCCGAAGAAATAAGGGGGAGAATAGAAAAGTTTCAAAAGAAAATAAAAGAAAAGGGAACAGATGCAGCTATTGTAGCGCAAAATGTAGATCTGTATTACTTTACCGGCAGTTGTCAAAGAGGCTATCTTATTGTACCCGCGCAGGGCGAACCCCTTTATTTGGTGAGCAAAAGCTATGAAAGAGCTCTTAAGGAATCGCCGTTGTCCAATATCCGGCATTTGCAAAGCTCCCGTGCTTTACCCCAGATACTGAAGGAAACAGTACCGGGCTTTAAAAAAATCGGTCTGGAGCTGGATGTGCTTCCAGCTTTCCTTTACTTACGCTTTCAAGAAATGTTTTCACCAGCAGAAATAGTAGATATTTCTACCGAAATTAAGGATCTGCGGTTGATCAAAAGCCCCTATGAAATTGAGATCATCAGACAAGGAGCCGAAATTAGCCGGCAAATGTTTGCAGCAGTGCCCCGCTTTCTCAAAGAAGGGAAAAAGGAAATAGAATTTGCGGCAGAGGTGGAATGTTTTATGCGCAAACGGGGGCATCAAGGGGCCATACATGTGCGGCAATTTAACCAGGAGGTTTTTTACGGCCATATCATGTCCGGAGAAAACCTTACCCGTCCTTCTTTTTTTGATAGCCCTACAGGGGGGCCGGGCCTTTCTCCGGCTTTTCCCCAGGGACCGGGATGGAAAGTAATCAGCCGGGATGAAGTTGTCATCGTAGACTATGTTACCGCTTACCTTGGTTACTGTGTGGACTGTACGCGTTTTTATTCCTTGGGCGATATTCCCTCGTTGTTGCAGGAGGCCCACCAGGTCGCACTGGTCATACAAGAGGAGATCATTAAAACAGCAAAACCGGGAGCCATTTGCTCAGATATATACAAACAAGCTTGTCAAATGGCCGAAAAGCTTGGTTTTAAAGATTATTTTATGGGACATGGCGCTGATCAAGCCAAATTTATAGGCCACGGCGTGGGTTTGGAACTGGATGAGATGCCTGTTTTAGCCAACAGGCAGAATTATCCCTTACAAGCAGGCATGGTTTTCGCTCTGGAACCCAAAATGGTTATCCCGGGCGTAGGCGTTGCCGGGGTGGAAAACACCATTCTTGTTACGGAACAAGGCTTGGAAAAAATAACAGTCATCCCTGAAGAGATTATACCTGTTTAACCATATGCCACCGCAACGCGCTAAAAGCAGACGGTAAAATAACATTCTTGGAAGAGCACTTGCGGGAAGAACTGTTTAATGTTCCCGGAAATGGTCTTGCAACACAAAAATCAGCTGTCAGCCATTTCCCGGAAGAGAATACAAAGGATGATTTTTATGAATAATATACCAGTGATCGGAGATCTTCGTTTGGCAGAGTATTTTCAAATGTTATCTTCAGATTCCCTTTATCCCAGTGCCGGTTCATCAGCGGCTATGACTTCTGCCCATGCCGCAGCTCTTTTTGCCATGGCCTGCCGTGTAAACTTAAGAAAAATTGAGGAGGGGTTGCCTGAAGGAAAGGAAAACAATGATCGTAAAACCCCCTGGCAGGAAGCTTTGCAAAGTGCAGAGCTACTTTTAGAACAGTCACTTGCCTTGGCTCAGGAAGACGGTTTTGCCATAAAGGGCTTTATGGAAGGAGTTCCCCGGAGCGCCGAAAAGATAATGGATATTCCTTTAAAAATTGCCTACTGTGCCGATGAAATCGTTTCTTTGACCATACGTTTCCTTGCCGAATCTTATGCGCCTGTTCAGGCGGACATACAGTGTGCCCGCCTTCTGGCGGAAGGAAGCAGAAAAGCCGCCCTTGCAGTAGCATGCTATAATCTTCCGTTGCTAAATAAGGATAAACGGGAAAGTTATATTAAGCAAATATCTAAAATCGAGCAGAGCAAGGTAAAAAGCAAGCCCTGTTGAAGGACACAAAATCCGGTGTCAGGGGGACCGGTGTCAGGGGGACGGTTCTCTGACACCACGTTATCGCTTAGGATGGTAATAGCGGTAGCAATTAATAAAAATATGCTTTTCCAGTGGTTTCGAACAGTCCGAGGCTGCTAAAAAAAAGCAATTTTTGTGATCCCACTACAAAAGCGTTCCGGCTGGTAGCATGTAGAAACAGGCGATCCTATCTGCCTGTTATTTTTAAACTCCATGGTATTTTCTTTGTATATTGTCAGCTTCTACATGGCATAAAGTATAAATCCAAGCCCGGGCGGTATGAGAAGGGTAAGAGTACTGCCGGCGGCAACTTCTACTATGGAAAGGCCAGTGTCCAAGTTGCCTTCTTTTTTCATTTGCTGTAAAACAACGGGACCCATCACAGCGGCGCTGGATTGGCTGGAAATACTCATTGTTGAATTTAGAGCAGAAGCAATAATAATGCTTATGGGAGGGATAAACGTGGAAAAAATCTTAGTAAAAACAGGATTGTCAGAAAAGGAACTACTGGAGAAAGCCTACGAAATTGCATTTCAGGGTGAAAAAAAATATTGGGGATGTTCTCAAAGCATAATGTTGCCTTTCATAGAACTGCTTGGCTTAAATGCCGAAGTTCTTAAAGGGTTAACAGGTATGGCGGGGGGAATAGCAAGCACAACCGAAGGCCCCTGTGGGGCCTATATTGCCGGTATTCTTTGTTTAGGCTATTTTTTTGGCAGGGATTATAATAGTTTAGAAAACAAGCAATTGATAGAAAGGCCCAAAGAAATGATCCTGGATTTTAGAAATAAGTTCGTTGAACATTATGGAAGCTGCATTTGTAAAGAAATACATCAAAACATATTTGGAAGGACCTTTGATTTAAACTGTGAAGAAGGTTGGGAGGAGTTTGAAACAGCGGGTGCCCATGATGATAAATGTACCGGTGTAGTCGGAAAGGCGGCGATGTGGGTTATGGATATTTTAATTGATGCAGCGAAAAATGTACCAAAAGAAGAATAATAGTTTTAAGGCCTGGGTTAGTGACTGCAGGCATGAATTTTATACAGCAATAGGACTGAAAATATTTTGCAGTAGAATTATGCTTACGATAAGGTGATAATATGTCTTTGGAACTAAAAATCCCGGGCAGGGAAACAGTAAGACTTACGAAAGCAATTTTTGATTTAAATGGCACTTTGACGGTGGATGGGAAACTACACGCCAATACCCGTTCCCTGTTAAAAAAAGTAGCTGAGGTTCTGGAGGTTTATGTTTTAACTGCCGACACGTTGAAATCTGCTAAAAAAATAGGTTGTAAAAACAATATAAATGTACAGGTTGTTTCCGGCGAAGATACTTCTACGGCCAAGATTGGTTTTATAGAACTTTTGGGGCCTGCTGAAACGATGGCAGTGGGCAATGGAAAAAACGATGCCGGAATGTTGGAAAAAGCGGCTATAAGCATCGCCGTTTTAGGCCCGGAAGGTTGTGCAGTAGAAGCTCTTTGTGTCTCCGAACTGGTGGTGAACAACATCGACGATGCCCTGTGTATGATTTTAAAACCCCAACGTTTGATTGCTTCCCTACGCCGCTAGAAATAAATTTAGAAAACGAAAAAAGAAACCGGTTAAAAACAAGGCTTATAGGGATGATAAGGAGTGGGGGGTCTATTTTAATGAAAATAGAAGAGGTAATTTCTTTTCTGGGGACTGATACTCTTAGCGCAACTTTTTCTTCTAAAGGGTTAAAATACTTATCCCTAAAAGCCGATCGAGGTGAACGACGCATAGAATTTAGACTTGCCGGTAGAAAACAGGAACAGGATCCGCTGACAAGGTTAATCATTAAAGAAACCTTGAATTTTATTGAAACCGGCCGGCATGATATGCCTTTGGACCTTTCCGATTTTACAGCTTTCCAGCAAAGTGTTTTCGAAGCGGTTAGCAGGGTAGAGCCAGGTAAGATTGTCACTTACAAAGGGATAGCCGAGATCCTTGGCAAGCCGGGCGCTGCCCAGGCAGTAGGCAGTGCAGTTGCCAAAAACCCAGTTTCTTATTTTTTACCCACCCACCGGGTGCTTCCACAAAAAGGAATAGGAATTTGCAGAACCGGTGCCGGCCATTTAAGGGAAAAATTTTTAGCACATGAAGGGCATGATCTTTCTCAACTTAGGGGGAATTATATCTGTACCAGAAAAAAATGTTGCATGGAATAACTATTTCATTAATAAATTACAAATATAGTTTGTTACCGTCCCAATACTGAATAAGTTTTCATCGGATAGCTTTGAAGGAGAAATTCTTGTTGCGTATTATAATAGAAGCTGCTGTTTAGGACATATTTATGCAAAGGATGGACTTTTGTTTTTAGTCCGGATTATTCCCCGGGTCTATTCATATGGTTTTGCAAATTTGCCTCAGCAATTAGATCCTCAATATCTTCTTTGGTTTTTGCCACTATAAATTGGGCCTTTGAGATCAATTCCATACCCTCTGAGGCTGCACGTGCCAACACTGTTTGAATTTTTTTCCCAAATGGTGGTAAAAGCATCCCCATAAGGGCCATTGTGCCAATTCCGTATAAAACCCCTCTTCCCTGCAAACCGGTCAGAATATTTTCACCGATCCTTCCGGATTCTTCTTCTTTGTTTATGTAAAATGAAGCGTTTGGTTCTTCCAGCAAGGCTTTTTCCATGCTCCTGACAAAGGGGCCAGCGTTTAAGTCTCCAAACGGTTTGTCATATGCTTTTTTACCCACGTTTTGGTGTAAATTTGATGCAAAATAGTGTTCTTGATGGGCCAAAAGTTCGCTCATGATCTCTTTTTTAATTTCTTCTTTGATTAATTGGGCAAAAATTATGGTATTCATATTTGTTTTATAAGGATATAAGGTATTCATTGCTGTTCATCCCCTTTTGTCAGACCTCCTAATTTTTACAAACAAAACTCTCCAATAACCATATTCCTTTATTTAATAATTGCCTTAGGGGGTAAAATTTATTCGCATAGGCATAAAAAACATGTTCTTCAAATTTAAGGTATAAATGTTCTATGGTTTGCCATAATAAACTTGAGCAATAACTTTAACAACAAGTTTTAAGGTGAAGGAGACATTCCAATGAAAAATTTGTCTGACAAACAAGCCCTTGCCGGAGAAATCAAGAGGGAAATATTGATGGACTTAAACCGTTCATTTGGGCGGCATGACGGTCTGCACCAGCGTTTAGTTGACAGTATTAAGCAAGAGGTGTTTATGGAGTTAGGTTTAGGTCATTACAGACAAAAACCTGATCCAAACAGGTTTTTTATCGAATCTATAAAAAACGAGGTCCTGGGCCAAATTTGGGGCGGGGTACAGCTGAACCCACTGGCTTCAGGCAACCCCGTCAATTTGGACAGAGCTACTATAGACTCCATAAAACGAGAGATCGTTGCCCAAATAGAATCTGAACGAGAAGCACCAGGGGTGGATCCAGTTCTGGTTCAAACTGTAAAGGATAGTGTTATGGCAGAAATAAACGCAACCCAACCCAGATGATTTTGTTAAAGGAGGAATTCCATTGTACCCCAATCAAAAAACTTTAGCCCAGGAGG
This sequence comes from Bacillota bacterium, assembly GCA_012798755.1. GTDB lineage: Bacteria > Bacillota > Dethiobacteria > DTU022 > UBA8154 > UBA9862. The sequence continues at coordinate 17,924 of JAAZMP010000026.1, read as the reverse complement.
TAAAACAGGAGGTAATAGCAGATTTACAACGGGGAAATTTTACTGGTATTCCCCAGCCGGGCCGCTTGCAGTATCCAAATTTTGAAGCCCAGGGCCAGTGGGAAGATATTTCTTTAGGTAATCCGGACCAGACCTATCAAACTGTAAAGGAAAGCGTTAAAAATGAAATCCTGGCAGATATGCAGATGCAACAGCTAGATAGAATGGCTCAAGTGTACGGCCTGGACCGTTCGTTATCAGATCGGAAAATTCAACAAATGATTGATGCCAGGTACCAAGCTATTGATAATCTTAAGGCAGATATAAAAAAGGAGCTTTTGGCTTTACAAGAAACGGAAACCCAACGGGCCAGGGATCCTTACATCAGGCAAACAGCCAACTTGCTTGCCGAGGAGGCCCGCAGGCAGGGTATTCCTCAAGAACAATTGGTACGTAGTTTGGATCAAAAAACTTCTACAGGTACCGGTTTAATGGGCCGCCTGTCAGAAGAACTTAATAGGGGGCAACGCAGGGGTTTCTTGTATGGGGTGGGAATGGGAATTTTATGCCATTTACTTTTGCCATCAAGTCGAAAAACTATGCGTTCTATAGCTGTGCATTCCATGGAAGAAGGCATCGCTATGGTGGACCGGGCCAAATCCTTTGTCAGTGGACGCCCCCAGCAAGGTCCGCCGCCGAACTCTGCTGCCCCTGTTCAGCAACCCCCTCCTCAACAACCTCCCCCTGAAGGTGATCAGCCCCCCACCGATGGGTGACATAAAACAATAGAATACCAAGGGGGTAAGCCTATAACTACCCCCTTTTTGGTTCCCAGGTCCAATTTCAAAAACCTCCTGTTTTTAAAATCCCATATGTTAGATTCTACCACAACCGAACCCTTCAACCCATGGCATATCCTCCTTTTGTAAAAAACCGAACCTTTTGTTTTGACAAAACTGAAGAGGTGAAATATGAGCGTCCTAAAAAATAATGACTTGCAGCTGCATAAAAAAAATTTTCATCTGATCCCGGGACGGCTCAGGGTTGGTATACCTGATCTATTAAACAACGAAAAACTGGCATTCCAAATAGCTCATCGCCTTGCAAAATTTTCCGGGGTGAAGATAAGCTATGCAAACCCCGTTACAGGGCAAATTTTAGTTAACTTTGATCCTCTGAAAACGGATCTTAAACTGTTGTTATCATGGATTTCTTATATCGGTAGTGCCGGCCTGGAGGCCCAGGATCCCGTTTTTCATTCCGCTGAAACAAAGAGCTATTCTTATGCAAGCCAAAAATTGGAACTACGGACACCTGTACACAAAGAATCAATGCCCTGGCATCTTTTGGATGGCCAAAAGGCTGTTGCCCTTCTGGAAAGTTCTGTTAAAACGGGTTTGTCTGACCGTAATGCACGGTTACGGTTAGAACATTTCGGTTTTAATGAACTTAGAAAGGGGCAAAGGTTTTCTTTTTGGCAAATGGCCCTGAATTCTTTAAATGGCTTTATGACAAAACTTCTTTTAGTTGCCGCTGGAGTATCTTTATTTGTTGGCGAAACAATGGATGCGGCAGTTATTGGGGCCATTGTTGTAGTGCAAGCAGCGGTGGAAGCGGCCCAGGGTTACCGTGCAGAAAAATCTTTGGATAACCTAAAGGAATTTTCTGCTCCCCTGGCAACAGTGTTAAGAGAAGGAAGGGTTCAAAGGATCTCCAGCAAGGAGCTGGTGCCGGGGGACATCCTGTATTTAAGTGTTGGGGATATGGTACCGGCAGATGCCATAGTCATAGAAGCTATAAATTTAATGACCGATGAGGCTTGCCTAACCGGGGAATCAATTCCGGTGGCAAAGGATAACAAGGGGAAAAATGAACCGCATATTCCTGTAGCTGATCAGGCTAACATGTTGTTTTCCGGGACCAGTATCATCGGGGGCCGGGCCACGGCAATGGTGGTAACAACGGGAATGCAAACAGAGCTGGGTCGAATTGCCCAACTTTTAGGCAATTTCCAAAACGAACAGACCAATTTACAAAAGCAGTTGGATTATCTTGGGAAAAAGATTACCTATCTTGTGGTGATTTCTGTAGGAACCATTGCTATTATCAGCTTGTTCCGGGGCCGTCCCTTCTGGGAAGTTCTTCGCAGTGGGATCAGCCTGGCAGTTGGTGCCGTCCCTGAAGGTCTGCCGGCTGTGTTAACGGTGGCCTTGTCCGCAGGAGTGCAAAGAATGGTAAAACGAAATGCCTTGGTAAGGAATATATCTGCTGTAGAAACCCTAGGTTCCACTACCGTAATTTGTACGGATAAGACAGGAACCTTGACGAAAAACGAAATGACTGTGAAAGAACTGTACATTGATCGGACATTCTATAAAATTACCGGTGACGGTTACCATCCGGAAGGGGAAATACTGCCCCAGGGGGATGGAAAGGAAAAGGATCTTTCTCCATTTGTTGCTGAAACTTTAACGGCTGCCGTTTTATGTAACAATGCCAGGCTAGCACATGATCAAAAAGGAAAATGGACAATATTGGGGGATCCTACAGAAGGAGCCCTTTTAACTGCAGCAGCAAAAGTAGATTTGTGGTGGCAGGATCTTAAAAAGAAACACTGCCGCCGGCGAGAAATTGCCTTTGATGTCAAACGCCGCCTTATGACGGTGGTATGTCAAGAATCGGGCGGGGAATATGGTGTATATGTCAAGGGGGCTCCGGATGCGGTAGTAAATTATTGTTCCTCAGTGGTCGGTTGTCCCGAACCGCAAGCCTTAGATCTTAAAATGCGTCACAAGATTCTTGTAGCTAATGAAACCATGGCCCAAAAAGCTCTTCGCGTTCTGGCCATCGCCTACAAAAAACTGCCTAAGGGGATTGATTTAGATAGGGTTGACCTGGAATCGGATCTTATCTTTTGTGGTTTGGCTGGGATGGCTGATACTTCCAGGGAAGGTGTACAGGAGGCTATTGCAAAATGCCATGCTTCTGGCGTCAGGGTCGCCATGATCACCGGAGATCATCAAAAAACAGCAGAAGCAGTTGCTTCTGAGCTGGGTATTTTGGAACAGGGCCGAAGCATCACCGGTGAGGAACTGGAAAAGATTTCTGATGAGGAATTTATAGGGCAGGTAGAAAATATTGCCGTCTTTTCGCGAACTACACCTGATCAGAAACTTAGAATTGTTCGTGCCTTGAAAGGTCGCAAACAAATTGTGGCCATGACAGGGGACGGGGTAAACGATGCCCCCGCTATTAAGGAAGCAGACATCGGAATTGCCATGGGGGTTGCCGGGACGGATGTGGCAAGAGAAGCTGCCGACATTACCTTGGCCGATGACAACTTTGTTACCATTGTAGATGGCATTGAAGAAGGAAGGACCGTAAATGCGAATTTAACAAAGTCTATACATTATATTCTTTCCGGCAGCTTTGTCCAACTCCTTACGGTTTTTACCTCAGCAGCGCTGGGGTTACCCACGCCCCTGCTACCTGCCCAAATACTTTGGGTAAACCTCGTCACCGAAAGTATTCCTGCCATGTCATTTACGGCGGATCCCCCGGAGCAAAATTGCATGAACCAGCCTTCCTCCAACCTTAAAGAGGAGGTTTTCCTTGAACAGGGAAGAGCAATTCTTCAAAAAGGTTTGGTTTTTGGCCTGACTACCTTTGGTCTTTATGCAGCAGGCCTTAAGTGGGGCGGATGGTCCTTGACAAAGGCCCGCACAATGGCATTTTCGCAACTTGTAATTAACAGGGTGTTTGATCTTCTTAATGAAAGGAAAAGAAACATGGGAGTTACCGGTGTTGGGAGAAACCCGCTGATATTGCCCGCTGCTGCCTTGTCTGCATCCATGTTGGCGCTGACAATGTATTTACCCTTTATGAGGCCATTATTTTCTACTGTACCAATAAATTTTAACGACTGGATTTTACTTGCAGCCAATGCTTTTGCAGCAGATAAAATTGATTCTTTATTGGAAAGCGGGAACAAATGAAGGACATGATGTTTTGTATGATATTTCACGATCTTAGTACACAGGTGTCCCTAAATTAGGCTTAAAACATTGTTTGCCATTGTAGTGGGCAGTTTCCATGCCGCCCCAAAGGTAAAACATTGTTTGCCATTGTAGGGGGCGGTTTCCATGCCGCCCCGCAAGCGGTGTATTTTTTCTAAAAAGCGATGCTATAAAAACAGCACAAAATGGGGTATAATGTGATAAAGTTGACCAAAGGAATACTTTAATGGTACAGTTTATGTTGAAGATTGTATTTGCTGGTTATAATCGCGGGGGGAAGGAGTACTATAATGGCTCGGTTGCTGGTTTTTCTAACCTTGGCGTACGTCGCAGGAATCACCCTGGGGCGTTTTTTTACGCCTCATATTTTTATCTTGCCGGCGGTTGTAGCTTTCCTCTGGGCCTTATGGCAGGTTTTCTACGCGAAAAAAGGAGTGCAGGTTTTCATTCCTCTTTTGCTTCTTTTTCTTGTTGCCGGAGGGCTAAGGTACCATCATGCACTGGCCGGGGTAAAGGGCAATATCCGTGATTTTGCCGGGGAAAAGTGTACACTTGTAGGCATGATTGACGATGAACCTTTATGGCGGGAAGACGATATAGTATTTCCCCTGCGCTCCCGGCAGATAATTTGCAAAGGGAAGGAATATCCTGTAAGCGGCAAAGTCCAGGTAACTGTACAGTTCGGTGCCTTTGGCAGCGATTGGAAAGATGAAAGGGATAAGTTTTTATCTTCTCCCGAATCTGCTTCTTTGAATTATGGCCAAAACATATCTTTGCCGGGTGTTATTTATGAGCCAAAGGAAAGGCGCAACCCCGGTGGTTTTGATCACCGGGTTTTTTTAGAAAGCAGAGGAATTGCGGTCAGCTTTTATGGATCGGCAAAGGATATTGTTTCACTAGGTTTATCGCCGGATCTTTCCCGCCTGCGCTGTAGTGCCTTTCTGCTTAAGAACAAAATGGCAGCTGTCCTGAAAGCTTTTCTTCCGGAACGGGAAGGCAATCTGCTTGTAGGCATGTTATTTGGAGAAAGGAGCAGCTTGGAGAAGGAAACAGAAAATACATTTAGATGCTCTGGAATAGCTCATTTATTAGCTGTATCAGGGCTCCATACGGGTCTTGTGGCCGGGGCGATATTTTTTTTAGGCCGGCGTTTGGGTTTACGGGGAGGAAATGCCTATCTTTTTTCAGCTCTGCTTCTTTTTGCCTATGTCTACCTTTGCGGTTTGAAACCTTCTGCTATCCGGGCCTTCATAATGATTCTTTTATCCATGGGTGCAGTACACCTTGGACGCACCGGAGACTTTCCTACGGCTTTGTCTGCAGCGGCATTGCTCACACTTGTTTACAACCCCTTTTTACTTTTTTCTGTAAGTTTCCAGCTTTCCTATGCCGCTGCTGCGGCGATTCTTTTCTTGGCCCCGTTGTTGCAGGTAAAAATCAACACTGTTTTGGACAAGCTTTCTCTACCCCTAAAACCTTCTTACTTAAAGGGTTTTTCTTCGCTTTTTGCTGTTACACTTGCTGCCCAGCTGGGTGTAATTCCTCTGACTGCCTATTATTTCCGGCAGGTTTCGCTTGCTGCCTTGGTGGCCAATATTTTTGTTTTACCTGTTATGCCTGCAGTTATGGGGCTAGGGCTTGTTTCTGCATCCCTGGGGCTGCTGCTTCCACCCATGGGAGCGCTTTTAAATATAGCAAACTATCCTCTTTTGTCTTATGTTTTGTTTATGGCCAGGATGTTTAGTGCGCTACCCTTTGCATATTGCGAAGTATACCCACCGCAACTAACAGAAATTGCGTTATATTATGCCATCATAGCGGCCATTATAGCGCTTTCGGCTGGTGGTTGGAGGGCGGCGCTTGATCTGTACCGCCGTTTAAAATTCAGGTTTAAGCCTTTCCATCTATTGGTTTTTTTTCTTGTCTTGGCTCTATTGGCAGTATGGGGATGGCCTGGCTTGGGTTTTTCTCCGTTGGAGGTTGTATTTTTAGATGTGGGACAAGGCGATGCTATTTTTATGCGAACCCCCCAGGGCCAAAACATCCTTTTGGACAGTGGCGGAAAACCTGCTTATAGGGGTGACATTGATGAGCCGGGACGCTATGTTGTGCTGCCTTTTCTGGAGCACCGCCGCATCAAAAAACTGGATATGGTCATCATAAGTCATCCCCATGAAGACCATTACGGCGGGTTGTTTGCTGTGCTGGAAAAAATCCCCGTGAAGCAATTGGTAACCACTGCGGAGGTATCGGAAACACAGTCCTATAATGAGCTTCTGGAACTGGCCCGGGAAAAAAACATTTCCCGGGAAATTGCCAGTGAGGGTGATCTTTTTACAGCGGGGCCTTCTTTCAAGCTAAAAGTGCTGGGTCCTCCCCTAGAACTGTTCGGCGGTACCGGCAGCGATTCCAATAATAATTCATTGGTTTTGCACCTGCAGTATAAAGAGGTGGGATTTCTTTTTACGGGAGATATGGAAAAAGAAGCAGTCGAATATCTTTTGGCGAAAGGATGCCTATCACCCGTAAAAGTTTTAAAGGTGCCCCACCACGGGGCACATCTTTCCAATTTGCCACTTTTTTTAGAACAAATTACGCCCCAAACAGCTATAATTTCTGTGGGAGCTAACACCTTTGGGCATCCTCGTTCCGAAACTCTTGAGGATTTGGAAAACCATGGCATAAAAATTTACCGTACGGATCTTCATGGTGCCGTTACCATCCGGAGCAATGGCCATGCATACGAAACAAAAACGATGTTATTTGCTCCCGGTTTAATGACCGCTTTTTTCTATAGCCCTAGCCCTTTTTTTCATCTGTCAGCGGTAAAAAACAAAGGTGTCGGGGATGGGATGCTTAGGCTTGATTGAATAAAGGTATGATTTTGTAAAAAGGGAAACATATACCTGGGAAGATTCATAAAAAAATAAATGTTTTCGTTTTTAATATAATTAACACTGTAGGGCCAATTTTTTTACGTTCTGTACGAAGGATTTTCTATGGTCGGACGAGAATAACTTCTTGTCAAGTGCTTTTAAGAGAAATGTTTTTGGGATAACAGCGAAAGATCTGCTCACGAACTGGATCTACAAAATCTTTCAACTATGTTCCGGAATGATAATTGCTTTTAACCGGGGGTTTTTTGTGACTTCGGATGTTATTTACCGTGTTGAATTCTAGTTGAATTTAAGGAGCTGAAAATTCCTTGCCGGAAAAGATTATCAAAAGAGATGGTCGGGTAGTTGCGTTCGATCAAGAAAGAATAATTAATGCTATTTTTAAAGCAGCGAAAGCTGTTGGTGGTGCAGATAGATGGATTGCAGGAAAACTTTCAGGGGAAGTAGTGGATCTTATCGGAAAAAAATTCGGTGATGCTATACCCACCGTAGAAGATGTCCAGGATATTGTGGAAAAAGTTTTAATTGAAAACGGTCATGCTAAGACAGCCAAAGCCTACATTCTTTACCGAAAACAGCACGAAGAATTAAGAAACTTCCAACATTTGCTGCTCAATACAGAGAAAATGTTCCAAGAGTATTTAGGGGGAGAGGACTGGCGTATTAACGAAAACAGCAATATGAACTATTCTTTGCAAGGTTTGAACAACCACATTATTTCTGCTGTTACCTCCAAATATTGGCTGGAAAAAATTTATCCCGAGGAAATTCGCGAAGCCCATCGCCAGGGGGATTTTCATATTCACGATCTCGGTCTTTTGGCGCCTTACTGCTGTGGCTGGGATCTGGCAGATCTTTTGGAAAACGGTTTCTGTGGCGTTTCCCAGAAGGTTGAAAGCGCTCCGCCCCGACATTTCAGAACGGCCCTGGGGCAGATCGTTAATTTTTGCTATACTTTGCAGGGTGAATGTGCCGGAGCCCAAGCCATGGCCAATTTCGACACTTTTTTGGCCCCCTTTATTCGCTATGATAAGATGAATTATAAGGAAGTCAAACAGGCCATGCAGGAGTTCATTTTTAATCTAAACGTGCCCACCCGCGTTGGCTTCCAGACCCCCTTTGTCAACATTACCATGGATGTGATCGTATCTCCTGCTCTGAAATATGAACCGGTAATCATCGGCGGAGAAAGAAAAAATGAAACCTACAGCGAATTCCAAAAAGAAGTGGACATGCTAAATCTGGCTTTTTGTGAAATTATGATGGCAGGGGATGCCCGGGGTAGAATTTTCACTTTTCCTATCCCGACTTACAATCTTACGGAGGATTTTGATTGGGGAAGTCCGGTAGCCGGGAAAATTTTGGAGATGACGGCACGTTATGGCATTCCTTATTTTGCTAATTTTATCAATTCTGACCTTTCTCCGGAGGATGTGCGCAGCATGTGTTGTCGCCTGCGTTTGGACAACCGTGAACTGCGGCGTCGGGGCGGAGGCCTTTTTGGGGCCAATCCGCTGACCGGTTCGATTGGTGTTGTAACGATCAACATGGCCCGCCTGGGCTATCTTTCCGCCGATGAAAAAGATTTTTTTGTGAGGTTGCGAAGACTAATGGAAATGGCCCGCGACAGCCTGCTCATCAAAAGGAATGTTCTGGAAAAGTTGACAGAGCAAGGGTTATACCCCTATTCACGTCATTACCTGCGCCTTGTCAAAGAACGTTTTGACCTCTACTGGTACAACCATTTCAATACGATTGGCCTGGTGGGAATGAATGAGGCCCTGCTTGCTTTTATGGATCAAGACATAACTTCGGCCAAAGGGCAACAGTTTGCGCTGCAAACGCTTGATTTTATGCGGGATGTACTGGTTGAATTTCAGGAAGAGACAGGACAGCTTTTCAATTTAGAGGCCACCCCCGCCGAGGGGACGGCGTACAGACTGGCCCAAATTGACCAGGATAGTTTGCAGGGGATTGCCGTATCCGGGGAGGATACTCCCTACTATACAAATTCCACCCAACTGCCAGCAGGATATACCGATGATGTTTTTTCGGCACTGGATTTACAAGAAGAACTGCAAGTTCGCTATACAGGGGGGACTGTTTTCCATGTCTACCTTGGGGAAAGAATTGAAGATATACGCGCCTGTAAAAAATTATTACAGCGCATTGTGGAAAATTACCGCCTTCCTTATGTCACAATTACTCCCACCTTTAGTATCTGTCCGGATCACGGCTATCTGAACGGGGAACAATACACCTGTACTTTTTGCGGTAAAGAAACTGAGGTTTGGAGCAGGGTGGTCGGTTTTTACCGGCCGGTACAAAATTGGAACAAGGGTAAGCAAAGTGAATTCAACGAACGTAAGGAATTTGATGTGGCCTGGAATTAGATGAAATGGAGGTGAAAGCCTGGTTTTTGGATAAGAACAGTTTTTTGCTTTACCGGTCGATATCATCCAACCGGAAGAATGCGCAAAATTTCTGTAAATTTCCTCCTTGATGATCTGTCAAGCGCCAAGCCGCACATATATACACATATATCATATATAACACAATGGTTTGGAAAACCAGGCGTATTTATGCTCATAGATGTTCATGTTCACCTTTTCCCGCCGGATGTTATCGCTAATATTGAAAAGTACTTGGAAAAAAACGAATTTTTGGCTCAGCTCTGTTCCAGTCCGCGGCACAAATATGCCACGGCAGAAGATCTTTTGGCAGAGATGGATAAATGCGGCATCGATAAGTCGGCCATTAGCGGTTTTGCTTCTTCTGACCAAGGCTTGTGCCGCGAAATGAACGACTATATTTTGGAGATGGCTAAAGCCCATCCCCAAAGATTTCTTCCCATGGCGGTTGTCGATCCTTTGGATCCCGGCATGGAAAAAGAGATCCGTAGATGTCATGAAATGGGGGCCGTTGGCGTAGGAGAGCTTATGCCCTGGGGACAAAAATTTCCCCTGGATGGGAAGGAAGCAGGCAAGCTGGCTTCGATCTGCAGCGAAAAAAAATTACCGTTGTTACTGCATATCAACGAAACTGTCGGCCACTACTACGCGGGCAAGGGAGATGTTTCTGTCGAGGAAGCTGCAGCCTTTGCCTTAAAATATCCGCAGCTCACCATCATTTATGCTCACTGGGGCGGTGGATTGCTGTTTTATGAACTAATGCCGGAACTTAAAGATCAGTTGCAGAACGTTTATTACGATACGGCAGCCAGTCCTTTTTTATATCATAAAAATATTTATCGTGTCGCCCGCGAAATAGGAATTTTACACAAAGTTTTGCTCGGCACGGATTATCCCTTGATATCTCCAAAGCGCTACCTTAAAGAACTGCAAGAAACAGGGCTGTCCCAAAAAGAAGTGGAAATGATAGCGGGAGGAAATGCGGCCAGACTGTTTTCTAACTGCTAACCACTGAAAAATATAGGTAACTATTCAATTTTGTGCTTAGTTGTCATGTTGTCAGAGCCACCATCGGATTATTAAGATAGCAAAAGGGTATAATAAAGCACGGAAGATCTAACAGATAATGGAAAGGATGGTTTTGCCGTGCGTATTATGATGCTTAGCTGGGAATTTCCCCCGCGGGTAATAGGTGGTCTGTCACAACATGTTTTTGAACTTTCGCGTTCTTTGGCGGAGGCCGGAAACCAGGTGGATGTTTTGACTTTTTGCGGAGAAAATTTACCGGAAAAGGAAACCATGGAAGGTATAAACATCTGGAGGGTTACGCCCTACCATGGGGGTAGTGAAAGAGATTTTATTGACTGGGTGCACAGATTAAACTTTGCCTTAATAGAAAAAGGAGCGCTCCTTTGCAACCGTATAGGTAAGTATGACTTGGTTCATGCTCATGACTGGCTTGTTGCTTATGCCGGCCGGGGGCTAAAGAGCATCTTTCGTATGCCTCTGCTGGCAACAATACATGCTACAGAATTTGGGCGAAACGAAGGCCTGCATACCTCTAATCAGCGCTATATAAGCGATCTGGAGTGGTGGCTTGGCTATGAAGCATGGAAAGTGATCTGTTGCAGTGAGCATATGAAGAAGGAACTACAGCATGTTTTCCAGCTTCCTGAAGATAAAATAGCGATCATTCCTAATGGTATAAGACCGGATGCCTATGAAGCAGAAGGAATAAAACCGGATATTGAAGGGCTTAGTTTTGATCCCGAGGAAAAAATAGTTTTTTTTATTGGACGTCTTGTTCAGGAAAAGGGGGTCCAGGTGCTTTTGGGGGCTGCACCGTCCATTTTGGAACGGTTTCCCGGAACCAAATTTGTTATTGCCGGCACCGGTCCTCACAAAGAGCATTTGGAAGGACTTACTCATAAACTGGGGTTGACCGAAAATGTATTGTTCTGTGGCTATATCAGTGACCAGGTACGTAACGAACTGTATAGCCTGGCTTCCGTAGCTGTGTTCCCCAGCCTGTATGAACCTTTTGGCATCGTTGCTTTAGAGGCTATGATCTCCGGGGCTCCGGTTGTTGTTTCTTCAGTAGGGGGATTGGAGGAAATTGTTGAACACCAGGTGGATGGTTTGAAGGCTTACCCCGGAGATCACCGTTCTTTGGCAGACCAAATTTGCCGTTTGCTGGAAAACGAGGAATGGGCAGCCTCTCTTGCCGAAAAAGCTTACCAGAAAGCGGGCACCTTTTCTTGGGATAAAATCGCCCAAAAGACCGCCGAAATTTATCGAGAAATTGTATTTTCTTCCGAAAACAAACGCTGGCAAAAGCAAGCAGGGGAGGAGGAGACGATGCATACGAAGGTGAAGGTGCAAAAGGGTAAAGAATCTGCACAAGTCCCCTATTTGATATAATTTGGGTCGTTTTGATGCCCGGGTATCAGGTACCCCGAAAATTTTACTGGAAGACATCCTATTTTTATGGTATCATGTCTTTGAAAGCAAAACTAAATATGACTGAGCAGCGGTGCTCGTAAGAGGCTTAAAAAGGGAAACCGGTGCAAATCCGGTACGGTCCCGCCACTGTAAACAGATAGGCTTTTTTCAACATGCCACTGGTGAAAAACCGGGAAGGCGAGGAAAGACAGCGACTGTAAGTCAGGAGACCTGCCGGCTGCTTAAAATACACAATACCCCTACGAGGGAGAGGGGGTGTACAATTCTGCCACGTGTACTTCCCCGTGGCATTTGTTTTTAAAGACTGGAAAAAACAGCATAGGTAATGGAGGGAAAAAGTTTTGAAAAAATTTACCCCGGCATTGATGCTGGTATTACTGTTATTTGTAATTTCTGCTTGTACACAACCAAATGATGCCCATTCTGATATGGAGCAGGGGGGCAATGAGTATAAAGTTGTATTAGAGGATGATCGGGGACGTAAAATCCAGCTTTTTAAAAAACCGCAAAGAATTGTATCCTTAGCGCCCAGCAGCACAGAGACTCTTTTTGCTTTGGGCCTGGAGGAACGCATCGCAGGGGTAACCGAATACTGCAATTATCCACCGGCAGCTTTGGAGAAACCCAAAGCGGGTGGTTTTTCCGAACCGAATATTGAACGTATAGTTTCTTTGGAGCCCGAGCTTGTTGTGGCGGTGCGCTTACAAGAAGAAGAACTGGCTCGCCTTGAGGAACTGGGAATCCCGGTGATAATCCTCAATCCCACTACTTTAGAAGATGTATATCGTTCCATGGAACTTTTGGGCCAAGCCACCGGGGAAGAAGAAAGTGCTCATTTGCTTGTAACAGAAACAAAAACCCGGGTAGATGCAGTAAAAGAAAAGTTATCCAAAATCCCGGAAAAAGAACGGATAAGAGTTTATTACGAGGTATCTGCCGATCCTCCCATGAGTGTCGGCTGCACCTCTTTTATTCATGAACTTCTTGAGACTGCCGGCGGAAACAACATTTTTGCAGATGTAGAAGTAGAATATCCCAAAGTAAGCGCAGAGGCCGTGGTCAGCCGCGATCCGCAGGTAATGCTTTTTCCTGAATACCATGGGTCGGAGGGGCTTCAGTCCGGCGAAATAGTAAACCGTCCCGGCTGGGGTACAATATCTGCTATTACGGAAGAGCGTATTTTTGGCATAGGCCCGGATAAAATATCCCGCCCCGGACCACGCGTGGCCGAGATAATAGAAGAAATGGCCGCGATTTTTTATCCGGAACTGTAACAGGGGAAAATGTAGGGCGGAAGGTGGAGGTTGACTATGCTATCGGATAAAAACATGCAAGAACAAAACAAGGTGTTACTTAGTAGCGGTTGGCAAAAGCAAGCCTGCATGGCGGGTCTTTTGATTCTTTTGTTAGCTTCCTTCATTTGTTCGATTGGCATAGGCACGACTGCGTTGGCTAAAAAGGATATTATCTATGTTATCCTGGAAAAAATTGCCCGCTTTTCCCCTGCGAAATCCATCACTGACACTACAAGAGATATAGTGTTTAATATACGCCTCCCACGGGTAATTTTGGCAGCAGTGGTCGGTGCTTCCCTTTCTGTGGCTGGTACTACATTTCAGGGGATTTTCCGCAATCCCCTTGCCGATCCTTATATTATCGGTGTATCATCGGGAGCGGCCCTGGGGGCAACCTTGGCTATAGTATCCGGACTATCCATGGGTTGGGCCGGATTCGGGGCCGTTTCCATAATGGCCTTTGCTGGAGGGGTACTAACCATTATGTTGGTTTATCAACTGTCGCGGCAGGGCAACTTCGTTCCGGTGATGACACTGCTTTTGGCCGGAATTGCTACCAATGCTTTTCTTTCCGCTTTTGTTTCCCTGCTGATCTATTTCGCCGGCGAACGCTTGCACCAAGTAGTTTTTTGGATGATGGGGGGGCTGGGCGGTGCCCGCTGGAGCTATGTGCACATCATGCTCCCCTATTTTTTTCTTGGGTTTGGTGTTATTTATTATTTTGCCAGGGAGTTAAATGCCTTACTCCTGGGTGAAGATACAGCTCAGTATCTGGGAATCGATGCCGAAAAGTTTAAGAAGGTTTTTTTGGTGGCGGCATCACTGCTTGTTTCCGCGGCTGTTTCAACATCCGGGATCATTGGCTTTATCGGCCTGGTTGTTCCCCATATAATCCGTCTCGTAGCCGGGCCTGACCACCGTTTTTTGTTGCCTGCCTCTGCTTTGACCGGGGCTGTCTTATTGCTTGGAGCTGACACTCTGGCGCGGACAATCATTGCTCCCGCCGAACTTCCGGTGGGTATTATCACAGCTCTGCTGGGGGCCCCCTTTTTCCTTTATTTATTGCGCAGGCGGAAAAAAATACGATATTTTTCAGGCATCTAAGGGGTGATCTGATTGGGATAGAACTTAGTGTAAATGACCTTGTTGTGGAGTATGGTTCCTTTACTGCGCTTAACGGCCTTAAGTTTTCTGTCAAAGCCGGAGATTTTGTGGCGCTGATCGGACCCAATGGTGCCGGCAAATCGACACTGTTACGCTGCATCAGCCGGCTGTTAAGGCCGGCCCGGGGAACAGTATGCCTTGATGACAGGGACCTGCACAAAATACCTTTGCAGGAAACAGCAACTTTAATGTCCGTGGTTCCTCAAGATACGGCCGTAGATTTTGATTTTTCCGTGGAAGAGATCGTGGCGATGGGGCGGTACCCTTACTTGGGGCGCTTTCAGAAAGAAAGCCGCAAGGACAAGGAAATAATTCGTAAAGCCATGAAAACCACAGGAGTTGCCAATCTGGCAGGGAAGGCCGTTAGCAATCTAAGCGGGGGTGAACGGCAGCGAGTAATTATTGCCCGCGCTTTGGCGCAAGAACCGGAACTTTTGCTTCTGGACGAACCTACGGCAAATCTGGATATAAACTACCAGGTGGAGTTTATGGAACTCATCCAGAAGCTCAACCGGGAAAAAGGAATCACCGTTATTGCTGCAATTCACGATCTAAATTTAGCCTCACAATTTTTCGATACTTTCCTTTTACTTGCCGATAAAAAAATCCTGTCCATAGGAAAACCAGAAGAGGTATTGACGGAGGAAAACATTTATAAGGCCTACCGGGCACCGGCTGTTATACAGCGCAACCCTCTCCATGGAAAATTGACAATAACTGTCCTGAAACGGGGGCTGCAGGAAAAAAAGCCGGAAAAACCTTTTAACACAAAAGTGCATATCATCGGCGGTGGCGAAGAATCAGTTCCCGTACTGTCTTCTCTTCATGAAGCTGGCTTCCAGCTATCGGTAGGACCTGTTACAGCACAAGATAGCAGCCACCGTTTTGCTGCATATTATGGCCTCCCGGTGGTCACCTTACCTCCTTTTTCGCCGATAAGCGATCATTTTCATGAGAAACACTTATCACTGATCAAAAAATCCCATGTAGTTGTAATCCCTCCAATTCCTTTTGGCCCCGGAAACCTACGCAACCTTAAAGCGGTTGAGGAGGCCCTATCCGAACAGTTTGAAGTGTTGCTGCCAGAGGAAGAATGTTTAAAAAAGCGCGATTACAGTGGAGGAGAGGCCATCGCGATTTGCAAAAGACTCAAAGAAAGAGGAGCACATTTTTTTACTGGTTGCAAGGGACTGTTATCTTTTCTTCATAACAATTACTTAGATGATCGGGTTACGGAAGCAGTCGAAAAATAAGTGTACTTGGTTTCCGCCTTGTTTTGCATAGGATAGTTTTTTTGCTTTTAAGCAAAGTGCTGTAAATGATCATTGGAAGGGAATGTATATAAATGATACCCGGCGAAAAAGTGTTTATTTCCTGGAGCAGTGGAAAGGATAGCTATTTGGCTATGTTAAAAGCACAGGAGGCCGGGCTGAACCCGGGAAAACTGTTGACCTATATTGACAAAAAAGGCGGCAGCATATCACATGGCGTACCTGTGCAGCTGCTGAAACAACAAGCCAAAGCTCTTGGTTTGCCTCAAGTGCTGGTGCCTGTGGTCCGTGGTAAATACGCAGAAAGCTTCCATAAAGTCATTACCGAACTAAAACTAAAGGGTTTCAAAGGCGGTGTTTTTGGTGATATTAACCTTGTGGATCACCGCCGTTGGGTAGAAAAAGCCTGTTCCAGGGCTGCTGTAAATTGTCATTTGCCCTTGTGGGGGATGAAAGAAGAAGATGTTCTCCACGAATTGCTGGCGCGAAATGTTAAGCTGCTTATCGTAGCCTTGCGCCGTGATCTTATAGAGGACAAATGGTTAGGCAGGTTTTTAGATCTGGATTTTATTAATGAAATACGAAACAAAAGCTTATCTGTTTGTGGAGAAACAGGGGAATACCATACCTTAGTCATCAACGGACCGCTTTTTGAAGAAGAACTAAAAATTGAAACATCCGGATTCAAAACTGTTGGAAACACCGTCCTATTAGATTATAATTTTGGTTAGTTTTGATAAAATACAAATACCTAAAATGTGAAAAAAATATCTTTCCAAAATGGCTTGACATTCTCCTTTTCCCGTGATAGTATTTGACTTAATTTATCTAAATATTCTGTATTTGTTAATTTATTAACAAGCTCCTTACAAAAATAAATTTAATATTTTAGAAAAAAATGCTTGACAACATGGTAAAAACGATCTATAATTTATTATAGAGAACGGCCGTTCAGCATAATGAACAAACAGTTCATACAGCTTAGGCTAAAAATAATAAAAAAGGGAGGCAAAAAAATGTTAGAGTTAACCAGTCATGAGGTAGTATGTCCGGTATGTAAAAAAACTTTTTTTCCTGAAACTTCAGTGAAAGGAAAAGTGCTTTGCGGAGAAGAGTTGTACCCTCGTACTAAAGTGCTGGCCAAAGTGATGGATTGTAAGATTTATTATTTTTGTTCCAAAGAGTGCTTAGAAAAATTTCAAAAGGAGGAACGAAAAGAAAAAAAGGTTTCAAGGTGGAATCTGCTGCTGGAAAAAATCAGTAAAGCGAACCATGCTATCGAGGGACTTAGTACCTATGAATTAAACAAAATGCAGAAGTCTTCTTAAAGATGACGCTAAATACATTAAAAATATTAGAACTTATTCAAGTTCTTAGGAATCGAAGGTGATTACAGTGGAAAGCAACGCTAAAATGTACCCCGGAAAAGCTTTTTAGGAAAGCTTTCCGGGGTACATTTGGTTTGGCTACAGTTTTAAAATAACTTTATTGGAAAATCCTTGGCGCCCGGGGGATATTCCATACTATAGCACCATAGGTATGGTGTTTTTGTTTATTTTGGCGTTTATCGTTTTAGTTCTCTTGACAAACCGTATAATTGGTGCTAAAATAACTTTTGCCTGCTTCAAGACAATCATGAGGTATTCACAAGCTAGTCATAAGTTGCCTTGGTGGATTTAATATCAAATAATGCGCGTGGAATTGACGGAGTCCCGTTTCATAAAAGCAAAAAGATTTATAGGGCAACAAACTGATAAAAAATCTTGAATGCAAACCGTACACTACCAAGTACAACATTCCTATAAAGCACGGTTGGCGTCTAGCAACGCGGGGTGGAGCAGTCAGGTAGCTCGTCGGGCTCATAACCCGGAGGTCGCAGGTTCAAATCCTGCCCCCGCAACCAAAAAAAAATATGATTCGAAAGGATCATTTTTGTATAGAGACAGCCTTATATAGGCCAATAGCTAAGGGACATATAGCAAAGGAAGTTTTTTGAGAGAACAATGGCTGGAAATTAGTTCCCTTTGGTTTTTTTTTGCTCACGTAGCTCAGTCGGCAGAGCGTATCCTTGGTAAGGATAAGGCCACCGGTTCGATTCCGGTCGTGAGCTCCATGGCGGTGTAGCTCAGTTGGTTAGAGCATACGGCTCATACCCGTAGTGTCCGGGGTTCGAATCCCTGCGCCGCCACCATTTTTATTTATATAGCTAAATTGCAGAAGAAAACAGACAATCAGGTGTTGTTTTGATATATAATCTGTTAAATAGTGCTTGAAAAACATCAATTTGGACGGGAGGATTTTAAAACATGGCCAAGAAAAAATTTGAAAGGACCAAAACTCATGTCAATGTTGGTACGATCGGGCATGTGGACCATGGCAAGACAACGCTTACTTCTGCGATAACTTACTGTTTATCGAACCAAGGTTA
>JAAZMP010000003.1 GCA_012798755.1 Bacillota bacterium | reverse complement strand
GGGGCACTTTTTTTGGAACACTTTCAACCGTTAGCCCATTTAGCCCCGCTGATCAGGTATCACCATATACATTATACACATTGGCAACCGGCAACGTGGCATCCGGGTGGGAAAATTCAGGTGCCCATGGGCAGTTATATCATCTATCTTGCCGACAGGGTCTCCGTCATGCTCAATGAAGGTAGAGATGTATTGCCCCAGCAGAAAAAAATTGTGGATTACGTGAGGGGAAAACGGGGGAAAGCATTCCACCCTGGATGTGTCGACGCCTTATTGGATATAATGGGGCCCGAATACTTCTTGTTGGACACTATTTCTCAATCGTCCCGGGATGTTACGGCACGCTTGTTCCGGGGAAAAACAATGGAGCTGGACGAGAAGGCGGTGCTAAGCTGGACCAGATTCCTGTCGCGGATTGTGGATTTCAGGAGCCCTATTAATGCCAAACATTCCAGCGGGGTAGCAGCATCGGCATCGGTTTTGGCCGGATTGGCTGGTTTTTCAGAACGAGAGTGCCACCTCATGTTAATGGCGGGCTATCTTCATGATCTCGGCAAATTAAGCGTACCCACAGCCATCTTGGAGAAAAAAGGGCCACTTAACGCCCACGAACGTGCCATAATCAACGGGCACACATATTATACCTATCGAATTCTGAAATATGTTAAGGAATTCGACACCCTGGCCCGCTGGGCCGCCTTTCATCACGAACGCCTCGATGGCAGCGGTTACCCCTTTAGAATCCCGGGTTCCAGCCTGCCCCTCGGTTCCCAGATCATGGCGGTTGCAGATATTTTTTCCGCCCTGAATGAAGAAAGAAGCTATCGCCCGGCCATGGAAAAAAACAAAATTCTCGATATCATGTACGAAATGGTCCGCGATAGAGCCATAAACGGGGATTTGGTCCGCCTTCTGGAAAAAAACTACAACCAAGTGGAAAAGACAATGCAGATCAGCCAGGATAATTCGGTCAAGGAATACATGGCCATGAACCCTTTCCTTAAATAAAAAAGCAGGGGGAAAAATAAAAAAAACTTCCCTTTCCAAGGAAAGAACGCTGTGGTATTTCACAGCGCTCTGTTTTAAAAACTTATTTTAACCGGCCCATCGAGATGTTCAACGCGGCCCTATTATTAATTTTATGGCCGTTCTTTCTTCCCCGTCAATCTGTATGTCAATAAAAGCTGGAACACAAACAAGATCTACACCACCGGGCGCCACAAACCCCCTGGAGATGGCCACTGCTTTAATAGCTTGATTAACCGCCCCGGCACCAATAGCTTGTATTTCAGCCTTTCCCCTCTCCCTGATGACACCTGCTAAAGCCCCGGCCACAGAATTCGGATTAGATTTTGATGAGACCTTCAATACTTCTATAATTTTTAGTGCCTCCTTTTGAAATTGTGTTTGTAAAGAAATAGATTTTTAATTTTTTGCCGAAGTCTTTTTTCATATTTCGTCCGGCTTCCTTTGGTTTGCCCTTTTAGTCATTGTCTGGAATGTGCTAAAAAGGACTGCTATGTAGTTCACTATTATTAATAATTCCACAATATTATGTATATTCCTGCTTTTCAGACGTATGAAATATGTTTTCTTTTTAAAATGCTTCGACCCGGCAGGTCTAAAACTTCTGTTACCATATGCAGTTTCAATCCCCACCCCTGTTTCAATTTTCCGGGGTGAATGATGCAACATTGTTAATTATTTAGAAACAACATGCTATACTAAATAATACTTTGCACCAGTTTTAGAAACTTCTTCTTTAATTAAGAAAATTTTCTCCCTCAAGGGGGAGTTAAATCTATTCATACAAATAATGCTGACTTTTATCCCGGCAACCACACTATAGTAACGCTTGACGTTAACAACGCCCAACGTTATAATAAAACCATGATTAAGTCCTTTGCAGATAATAGAACAAAAAGGATTTGGAAAAGGCAATGGGTCAAGTCCTTACCAGTAAAGGCGCAAAGAGTCGGGCTTCGGAAACTTTTTATGCTCAACCATGCTGCTTCACTTAATGACCTAGGGATTCCCCCGGGCAACCACCTTAAAAAACTATCCGGAGGAAGAAAAGGCTTTTGGAGCATTCGAATTAACAATCAATTTCGGATTTGTTTTCGTTGGCATAACGGTGAAGCACTTGATGTAGAAATTGTTGATTATCATTAAAATTAGGAAAGGGAAATGCTATGAATAAAAATTTCATTCCCAACATTCACCCCGGGGAAATACTTCGGGAAGAATTTCTTAAACCTATGGATATTACACCCTACCGGCTGGCAAAATCAACCCTTGTTCCTGCTACCAGAATATCGGAAATAGTAAACGAGAGACGGGGTATTACTGCCGACACAGCCCTTCGCCTGGGAAAGTTTTTTGGGATGTCGGCCGAGTTTTGGTTGGGGCTTCAAATGGAATATGAACTGCGTGAGGCAAAAATGCGGAAGATACACGAATTGAAAAACATTAAAACATACCAACAGATAACATCATAGAATCTGATACAGTAGGTGGGCAAAAAAATAAGAATCCCTCCGGTTTCTCACATGATCCTGCATAAAATTTACCGATATTTGAACTGAGTAATATTATTATTTATGGCGCTGTGAAGATTCACAGCGCTTAATTTTTTCCAAGCACTTCTTTAAGGGGATAGTTCCCAACGATCTGAAAGGGATAGATAGGGAGGGAGCAAAATTAACCGCCTGAAGTTATGGAAAAAAAGCAAGGAAAAGTGGGTTGATATTTTTAATAGGCTTACCCAAAAAGGAGTGTTTCCTCATCAGCTTGCCTTCACTTTTCTGATCCCATTGCGAAATATATTCCTTTCTCCTAAAAACCTTATTCGACGACTTCAATTAAAAGAAAATTACGCTGTTTTGGAAATAGGCCCCGGTCCCGGCTATTTCAGTGCAGAGGTGGCTAAGGCAATACCTCAAGGAATACTAGTACTGGCAGATATCCAGCAAAAGATGCTAGATTATGCTAAAAAAAGATTGATCAGGAAGAAAATACATAATGTTGAATACCATCTTTGCAATGGATTTAATTTTCCTATGGAAAGCAACAAATTTGATGTAATTTTTATGGTAGCAGTATTGGGAGAAATTGAAAACAAACAGCAGTATATGAAGGAGATTTTAAGGCTGTTACGTCCAGGGGGGATATTTTCTGTATCAGAACTTGCCGGTGATGTAGATAAAATGTCTGTAAAAGAGATCAAAGATCTGTTGAAAAATTCGGGATTTAAATTTGAAAAGCGTTATGGAACAAAAAGAAATTTTACCTTGAACTTTCGGAAAAGGTATGCCCAATAATTGGTGAAAATTAGCATTATGGTGGATTCCATTATTATTGCTGCTCACCTATTTTTAAAAGAGATTCTGATGCCGAAGTTTATCCTGTTCGACTGCTTTGTGTTCTTATGGTATTCTGTTATTGGTGACATTTTCTGGTTTGGTTTTTTACTTCAAACCACATTATGTTATAATTGATTGCAGGAGCCATCGCTTCATTTTCCATGGTTATTGAGATAACCCCCCGGTTAATTCCGGTACATATACTTTTGCTATATCATAGGAGTGAGAATATTTTATTTATTCTAGCGACAGCATTAGGGTTTTGAATGTTTAAGGAGGGAAGCTATGAATTCCTTATCTAATCTGTGCAAGCCCAGGGAAAGTGTGTTTGATGAAACTAAGCGGGATGATGTTCTGGATCTAACCGACCTTACAGATAACAGCATTGACCCAACCGAATTTTTTGTAGAAAACTATGTTACGCAAGGGATGAAAGTACTATTAGAAACGGCGTTCAAGCGTTTTCATAGGCAGAGTGCAACAGGTGTTATTAAACTTACCCAGTCCATGGGTGGCGGGAAAACCCATAACATGATTGCTTTAGGGTTACTGGCGCGCTATCCAAGATTTAGGGATGATATTATGGGTGATATGTTCAAGGGTAGCCATCTGGGTAAAATTAAGGTGGTGGCTTTTACAGGAAGGGAAAGTGATGCACCCTATGGAATATGGGGAGCGCTAGCTGACCAATTGGGTAAGAAGGAAGCATTTAAGGATTACTATAGCCCGTTGCAAGCTCCGGGCCAGAAAGCATGGGAAAATTTGCTAAGGGGCGAACCGCTTCTAATTTTATTAGATGAAATCCCAGCATACCTCGAAAATGCTAGGGCTAAAACTATCGGTGATGCTAACCTGGCAGTAGTAACAACAACTGCCCTGGCAAATCTGTTTAATGCCCTTGGGAAGGAATCGCTATCCAATGTATGCCTGGTTATTTCTGATCTTAAAGCTACATACGAGAGCGGAAGTGAGCTGTTACAGTCCTCCTTTCGGGAGCTGGAAAATGAAATCAGTCGTTCTGCTTTGAACATAGAACCGGTAGGCTCCACATCTGATGAAGTTTATCATATACTAAAAAAGAGGCTTTTTGAAAAATTGCCCGGTGAAGATGCAATCAACGAAGTAGCCAATGCATACAAAAAAGCTGTTTTAGAAGCGAAGCAGATGGGCTATACCAATATGTCCCCGGAACAGATATTTATAGGAGTAAAGGATTCATATCCCTTTCATCCTTCAATTAAGGATTTATATGCCAGATTTAAGGAGAATGCTGGTTTTCAGCAGACCCGCGGTCTGATACGGCTGATGAGGCTGATTGTATCTCAGTTGTACCAAAACAAAGAAGCAAAGCGTAAAAAATTGATCAACGTTTATGATTTTGATCTGAATAATCATGATCTGTTAGCAGCTATTACCCAGATTAAACCTTCTTTGGTTAATGCTATTTCCCATGATATAGCAGCCGGCGGTAAGGCCATAGCAGAAATTGTTGATACCGATCTGGGTGAGACAGCTATGCAGGAATTAAGTAAATTGTTGCTGGTTTCATCTTTGGCAGATGTGCCAAATGCTCTTTTGGGTTTGTCGCTGCAAGAAACTGTAGGCTATTTGGCAGAACCCGGCAAAGATATTACCAGGGTAAAAAGAGCACTGGATGAGTTTGTTATGCAAGCATGGTATCTTTTTACCGATAGAGATGGCAGGCTTTTCTTTAAAAACACAAAAAACATGATTGCAGAGCTAAATTCATTGGTGGATAGCTATAACAATGACAGCGCCAAAAAAGAGCTGCGGACCTTTCTCGGAGAAAAATTTGACCCTTTTTTAGGTGATTGCTATCAAAAAGTACAAGTATTTCCGGCTATTGATGAAATAATTCTTACAGACGATAAAATACTTTTGATTCTTTTTGAACCCTATATGGGAACCGCGAGTAAATTTCCAGGTCTTCATCCTAAATTGGCTGAGCTTTATGACGATGCCCGCTATAAAAACAGGGTTATGTTTTTATCGGGCCAGAGAACAACCATGGAAAAACTACTGCAGGCGGCAAAGGAACATACAGCAATAAAAACCATTATAAAAAGAATGGAAGAAGAAAAAGTGCCTGCTGATAATCCGCAGCTAGTAAAAGCACAAGAAAAAAAAGATAAAATTACTTTAGAGCTATTGTCTGCGGCCAGGGAAACTTTTGTAATGCTCTACTACCCTACCAAAGATGGTTTGGTCAAAGCAGACTTTTTTATGGAATTTGCTCAAAATGATTATAATGGCGAAAAACAGATTAGAAACCTGCTGCTGCAAAGACAAAAATTTACAGAAGACATTGCCAGTGATATATTTAGAAAAAAATGTGAAGATCGTCTTTTTACCCAGAAAGAGATGCGCTGGACAGTTATAAAAGACAGGGCGGCAACTAATCCCCTATGGCAATGGCACAAACCGGATGCGCTAGATTTTTTAAAAGATGAGATGCTTAGAAAAGATGTTTGGAGAGAAAGCGGAGGGGTTGTTGAAAAACCACCCTTTCCCAAAGAAAAAACCGAAGTGCTGGTGCAAGAACTTCAACGAGACCCGAAAACCGGCGAAGCTACCTTAAAGCTGGTTCCCAAATACGGCGACAAAATCTACTATGAAGCAGGAGATACGGCAACCGAAGCATCTTATCTGGTAAAAAACTTGAATGACTTTAAAACAAAGGAGCTTAAGCTTTCCTTTCTTTGTGTTGATAGCACGGGAGAGCACGATACAGGCGATACAACTGAGTGGCACAATAAGATCGACATAAAATATAGGCCCTACGATCAAGGCAACGATAAAATGCTCAAACTTATATCTGTACCGCAGGTGCCCATTAAATTTACCACTGATGGTTCCAACCCCAAGGAATTTGGAAATACTTACAGTGCTGATATTGTACTTCCTAAAGATACGACCTATGTATTGGCAATCGCTGAAACAGAGGATTTTACTTCAGAAATCCAAACCATAAAAATTGATTGGGAAAAGAGCACATCTATTAAAATAGATAAAGAAAAACCATTAAAGCTATATAAAAGAAAAAAAACCGATGATACCTCTGAAACCTACCAGGAACTTGGCTTGTTTAAAAAGCATCATGCCCGGCTTATGGATGTGGTTGCTACTTTATTTAAAACAGACGAAAACAACGATAAAAGCTGGGCGGAACTGACCATGGATTCTTCCACTGTAGTAGATATAGAAAAATTGGAAGATAGCATAGATAATATCAGAGGCAACTTTATGCAGGATGGAAAAATAAACATAAGCCTTGAATATAACACAATTATCTTTGAAAAAGGCCAGCACTTTCTTGATTGGGTGGCGGAAAAAAAGAAAGAGTTGAAAGATTTTGGAGAACAGGAGATCGTTCAATGATGGCAACCAAAAGAAATTATTATGGGTTTGGGTTTAATCCGCTGGAATCACAACATCATTTTTTAGTGCTGATTCCAAGAGCCCAAAACGATAAAGTGATCATCTACGAAAGGTTTAGTTGGCAGGATGATCGGGAAGAGCAAACTATCAATGTAAGAGACGATCGGCCCAAAGTTCAACTATCGAAACGTAAATGGAAACAGATTGAAGAAACTCTACGGGTTGAATTCAACGAAAGGCTGAAGTCCAAAAAAATTTTCGTCGGCAGATGGCGCAGCGGGCAGGTTCCCGTGCAAAGGCTTTTAGGCAAAGAGATGACGTTATTAACCTGGGCTATTGAGGATTGCGATCCTTCTGTGATTCCTGTTGCTGTTAAAAACTGGCTGGGCTTGAGCCCTGAAGAACGTTGGTGGCTTTTTACTATGACCAATGCCGCTACGGGACATATCAGCGACAAGAGGGGTTGGCGTAAAGCCATACGCTATGCCTTAACCGAAAACCCTTTGGAAGAAACCTCGAGGCAGCTTAGTTTTTTTGATTTTAGCACCAGAAATATAACAAAGTAGGAAAAGAGGCAAAATGAGCAGATCTTTCATAGAAGTTCAGTTTCCGGTCTCCAAAGTATCTAAAGAAAGTTATAAAGAAAGAAAGGCAAACCTGGGACAAACCTTAACGGGTTTGGGCAAATGGTGGGGTAGGAAACCCCTGATTCTCGTGCGGGCAGCCCTCTTAGGTCTTCTAATGCCCGCTGGTGATGATCCCTTAAAGGATAAAGAAATATTTTTGAAGCTCCTTTCTATGGATAAAAAAGGGCTTTGGAAACGGAAAAACAAGTCTATCCCCCCCAGGGAAGTGTATAAATGCTTGACTTCGGGTGAACGCAAAAAATACTTTGATAACGGCAATGGCGGGAGGCCGAAATATAAAAAAGGTACAAGCAGGGAAAAAAGGCAGCGCATTCAAAGGTTGGTATTTAACAGGCTTTCTTATGATCAGAAAATCAAATATTGCCTGCGCCCTGAAGAGCTAAACAATCTACCCGATTGGACTGCGATCAACGAACATCTGGGGACAAGAGCTACCAACTTGCAAGAATTGATTCGAGAGTTGGGAACACGAAGATTTGGCCGCCCCCCCCTTGTGGGGGATTGCTTCTGCGGTGGAGGCAGTATTCCTTTTGAGGCGGCGCGGGTGGGTTGTGATGTGTATGCTTCTGACCTGAACCCTATTGCCATGCTTCTGACGTGGGCCTCGTTGCATATAAATGGCGCCGCCGATGAGGAGATAGAAGAGCTAAGGGAATTCCAGGGTAAAATATATGATCTGGCTGATAAAAAAATTACTGCCTGGGGCATAGAACATAACGAACAAGGTCACAGAGCCAATTCCTATCTCTATTGCAATGAAACTGTCTGCCCTGAATGTAGCTACAAAGTGCCTTTGGCCCCTTCGTGGATAATCGGCAGGGGCACAAAAACAGTGGCGGTACTTAAGGAAAATGACAATAAAAGTTTTGATATCGATATTGTTCCCGCTGCCTCAGCGGAGGAGATGCAGTTTGCTGAGAGCCTTGTAACGATAAAAGGCAATGAGTTGGTATGCCCGCATTGCCAAAATACTACGCCCATTACTGTTTTGCGCAATGACAGAAGAAAAGAAAATGGAGGGGTAGAATACGGCCTTCGCCAATGGAAAGCAAAAGAATTTCTGCCCCTCCCCGATGATGTGTTTCAAGAAAGATTGTACTGCATCCGCTATGAGGAAGAATACCTGGATGAAAAAGGCAGGCTAAAAACAAGAAGATACTATCGGGCTCCCACCGAAGAAGATCTGCAGAGAGAAAAAAAGGTGGAAGCGCTCTTAAGAGGAAGATTCGACGAATGGCAGCAGAAGGGGTATATACCTGAAAGCATGATAGAACCAGGGGATGAAACGACCAGGCTGACAAGAGAAAGAGGTTGGATTTACTGGCACCAGCTTTTTAACCCGAGGCAGTTGTTAATGCAGGGGCTGCTAATGGAATTTATTAACAAACATGCGAGGACGAAGAAAGAAAAAATAATTGGGTTGTTGGGGGTAAATAAATGCTGCGATTGGAATTCAAAATTGTGTAGGTGGATAAATGCCGGGGTGAATGAAAATATTGGTCAAACTTTTTACAATCAGGCGTTAAACACTTTGTATAATTATGGGGGCAAAGGGTTGCATAACTTGAAACCCTATTGGTCATATGTTACAAACAATTTCCCGATAAATTCTAATAAAACTATAGAAACCATTGACGCGAGGCAGATAAAAAATAGCGCCGATCTTTGGATCACTGATCCCCCCTATGCTGATGCAGTAAACTATCATGAGTTGAGCGAATTTTTTCTTGCCTGGGGCAAGAAACTATTGCTGGATATTTTCCCGGAATGGTACACTGATAGTAAAAGGGTTTTGGCTATTACTGGTACGGGAAAAAAATTCAATCAAAGCATGGCGGAGATATATAAAAATCTTGCTGCCCACATGACGGAAGATGGGATGCAGATCGTGATGTTCACCCACCAGGATGCTGCTGTATGGGCGGATCTAACCATGATCTTGTGGTCTGCCGGCCTCCGCGTAACTGCTGCCTGGAACATCGCTACTGAAACAGATTCCGGTGGCCTAAAAGAAGGGAACTATGTAAAAGGAACTGTTTTATTGGTTCTTCGCAAGCAGGATTCCGCCAGCACCGCTTATTTCGATGAACTCTATCCTGAGGTGGAAAATGAAGTAAAAAAGCAGATAGACAGCATGAAGCAGGTTGATGCCCAGGATGATCCCAACTTTTCTGATGCGGATTACCTGCTGGCGGCTTATGCCGCTTCCCTAAAGGTTTTAACTTCCTATCAGCGGATAGGGGACATTGATATACAGTATGAATTAGCCAAAGAAAAAACCCCCGGGGAAAAAACGCCGATAGAAGAAATTATTGATGCAGCTGTCAAAGTGGCTTATGATTACCTCATTCCAGCCGGTTTTGACAATTTTCTTTGGAAGATGCTTGCTCCCGAAGAACGATTTTACATAAAAGGACTTGATTTTGAAAAAGCAGGCGTTTATAAACTTGGTATCTACCAGGAGCTGGCACGAGGATTCGGTGTCAATGATTATCGTGATCTTTTAGCCAGCACGAGGGCAAATCAAGCCAGATTAAAGACGGCGAGGGAATGGTCGATGAAAGGGATGGGCGGAAGTGGTTTTGGTTCATCACTTTTTCGCAATGTTTTAGCTGCACTTTACCAGGCTATCAAAGCGGAAGATACTGCCCGGGGTAGGAATTGGTTAAAAAATGAGGTGCCAGATTATTGGGAACAAAGAAAAGCCATCATAGAGGCCTTGGATTTTATTGTTCTTCTTGAACACCATGACCATATGAAGCATTGGGAACAGGAAGCGTACTACGCCAGATTGCTTCGGGAGGTAGTAAAAAGCGACGGCGTATAATGTGGAGGCATGTTATGATCTACCGTTATTCGTCTAGGAGAAAAAGAATAGATGAATCTTTTCTAAATAAGAAATTAAAAGGGGCAAAAGCTTATGATCGCATTGCCGGTTATTTTAGCTCCTCCATTTTAGAGGTGGCCGGAGAAGCGATTGAAAGCATAACAGGCTCTATTCGCATCGTTTGCAATTCAGATATTGAGCTGGAAGATGTTAGAACAGCTAGTGCTGCTGTAAACGCCATGAGAAATGAGTGGTGTGGTGTCAGACCTGAGGAAATCTATCAAACTGCCCCGGATAGATTAAAAAAATTATATTCCCTGCTCAAGAGCAAAAAACTCATGATCAGGGTTCTTCCCAACAAAGCGTTCGGGCTCATCCATGGCAAAGCCGGTGTGATCACCTTGCAGGATGGCCGGAAAACATCTTTTATGGGCAGTGCCAACGAAACTCTGTCAGCCTGGCGGTTAAATTATGAACTTATTTGGGAAGACGATTCGCCGGAAGCCATACAGTGGGTTCAGGAGGAATTCGATTTTTTTTGGAACAGCTCCCATGCTATACCCCTTTCTGATTTCATAGTTAAAGATATAAAGAGAATTTCGGAGCGAAAAGTAGTCTCTATAAATGAATGGAAAAAGGAAAAGAAGCCTGATTCAGCAATAATAGAAACCCCTGTATATCGCCAGGAGTATGGTTTATGGGAACATCAGAAGTATTTTGTTGATCTGGCTTTTAACGCTCACAAAAATCTTTCCGGGGCGAGGTATGTGCTAGCCGATATGGTGGGTTTGGGCAAAACGATCCAGTTGGCCTTGTCTGCCCTGCTTATGGCCCTGCACGGCAAGAGGCCTATTTTAATTATTGTGCCCAAAACATTGCTTTGGCAGTGGCAAGATGAGATGAACGATCTGCTTGATATGCCTTCTGCGGTATGGGATGGACGAAATTGGGTAGATGAAAATGGAATCAAATACCCCAATAATGGTGTTGCAGCGATCAAAAAATGCCCCAGAAGAGTGGGTTTGATCTCCCAAGGTCTCATTATAGCCAATTCGGAGAGCATCCAGCATCTGCTTAATATGAATTTTGAATGCGTTATTGTGGATGAAGCGCACAGGGCCAGAAGAAAAAACCGTGGGCGGGGCAAAGAAGATGAAAAGCCATCCCCGAACAATTTGATGCGTTTTTTGTTGGAAATATCCAGGAAAACCAAAAGTATGCTCTTTGCTACAGCAACGCCGGTGCAGCTTTATCCCATCGAAGCATGGGATTTGTTGTATATATTGGCCCAGGGCAGCGATGAAGTGCTGGGCAGTTATTTAAGTATGTGGCGGAAAATGCCCGGTAAAGCGATTGATTACATCATGGAAAGAGATAAAATGGACCGTTTTGATCCTGAAATAATTGACTGGGTAAGGAATCCATTTCCCCCTGCCCATGAAAACCCGCTCACCTTCGGCGAGCTTCGAAAAAGGTTCGGTATGAAAGACGATGATTTTATTATAAAGCCGGAACAGATAGAAAAGAGCAAGGATAAGCCTGCCGGAAGAAGAATTGGCAGAATAATCGACGATAATTTTATGGTAAAGCATAACCCATTTATCAGGCATATTGTAAGAAGAACGAGAGACTTTCTTGAAAATAACATCAATGAAGAAACGGGAGAACCCTACCTTAAAGAAATCAAAGTAAAATTATCAGGTGACAGTGATGAAGATGCCGTTGTTCTTCCACCATATTTGCGCGATGCTTACTCTTATGCAGAGCAGTTTTGTGAGTTGCTGCAAAAAAGAGTAAAAGGCGGCGGTTTTTTAAAAACACTTCTTTTAAGACGGGTGGGTAGCACTATAGAGGCAGGGAAGAATACGGCAGAAAAAATACTTCGCAACTGGGCCGGTATCGGCGATGAAGAAGATTTTGAAGAAGATGATCACGAGGAGCTGTCTGAACAGGAAAGAAGCGAGATAAAAAACATTACAGAAAAAGAAAAGGATTGCCTTTTAAAATTTATCCAAACTCTCAAAGCTAACAAGGATAAAGATCCCAAATATCAGCTATTGTTCAAATTGCTTATACAAGAAAACTGGATAGAGCGTGGCTGCATAATATTTTCCCAATATTATGATTCGGCCTCCTGGGTAGCAAAAAATCTATCAAAGGATTTGTCTGCGGAGAAAATTGGTCTATACGCCGGCGGGAATAAATCAGGTGTATTGCTTAATGGTATTTATGCTAGAAAATCTAAAGAAGAAATTAAGCAGATGGTTAAAAGAAGGGAACTAAAAATTTTAGTGGGGACTGATGCGGCCAGTGAGGGGCTTAACCTTCAAGCCTTGGGAACGTTGATTAACCTAGACCTGCCTTGGAATCCTACCCGCCTAGAACAAAGAAAAGGAAGGATACAGCGCATCGGGCAAATATATGATGAAGTGTTCATCTATAACATGAGATATAAGGATTCTGTTGAGGATAGGGTGCATTTTATGTTATCGAAAAGGCTTAAAAATATCCGTGACCTATTTGGCCAGATACCTGATGTGTTAGAAGATGTCTGGGTTGATGTAGCCCTAAAACAAGAAGAAGAAGCCAGAAAGAAAATTGACGCAATTCCTAAACAGCACCCCTTCAACCTTCGTTACCATGTTAATGTAGAAAAAGTAGATTGGGAAAGCTGTGTACAGGTTCTCGACAAAGAAGAAAAAAGAAAACATTTGATGAAAGGGTGGGGCGGGAGGCAACTTTGTTGGCTTTAAAAGGAGCGCGATTTAACCTCACACAAGTCCAAAAATGTAACTGGTGTGTAAATGTGTAAAACTATCATGGGACGTCGCAATTGGTAAAGTAGCAGTATCCAAAATTGTTTGCTACAGGCTTGAATCCTGTTTCCTTTATTACTTTTAAATAAGGCGCCATGAAAAATCACAGCGCCTTTCCATATCTGTATTGGCCGAAATTCATCCATTTTATTATACCGTTTACAATATTTCGCAATGGGATCAGAAAAGTGAAGGCAAGCTGATGAGGAAACACTCCTTTTTGGGTAAGCCTATTAAAAATATCAACCCACTTTTTCTTGCTTTTTTTCCATAACTTCAGGCGGTTGATTTTGCTCCCTCCCTATCTATCCCTTTCAGATCGTTGGAGATTGTCCCCTTAAAGAAGTGCTTGGAAAAAATTAGGCGCTGTGAAGATTCACAGCGCCATAGTTTACAGTGGCAGGGGAGACAGGATTCGAACCCGCGGCCTGCGGTTTTGGAGACCGCTGCTCTGCCAATTGAGCTACTCCCCTTTGCAATAATATTTTAGCCCACCGCCCTGTTTTTGTCAAGTTTTAGAGAGGCGATCAGATCTTTAAAACACTTGGTTTAGACTGGAAAAAGGGGGCTTTCAAATGGCCATTAACAGTTACAAAAT
>JAAZMP010000025.1 GCA_012798755.1 Bacillota bacterium | reverse complement strand
TAATTGCAATGTCTGCATATAGCTTCGTTATCGGTACAGGCAAAGTGCTCCTTATTTTTCGGCACATTAGCCTCAACATCTTTGCAGTACGCATGCATTTCATTAGTTTGCTCAGCTACCAATTCTACAAAATATTGACTATCAATACTTTCTAGCAACAGCTCTTTGTATTCTGGAAGCACATAGGCAGCAACACATGAAACCTCCTCAATCGGCTCTTCAAAATGGTAGTTAACATAGTGAGCATAACCGGTGAGCTGCAATGAATCACGTTGTACATTTTGTTTGCCGCTTTTCCAATCAAAAATGGTATAACCTTCCGGCACTGCTTGGATAAAATCCGCCTTGCAGTACGCCTTCAGATTACCAATGCGCATCTCCCCGAAACCTTTAGGCTCCACTAACCATTTTGCTTTGCCTGAGGCAGCCTCGGCGTGAAGTTCTTTAAAACGTTCACTTTCCAGAAAATTTTCCATCCCCTGGCAGACACTTTTCCAAATATCATCTACGTCAACCTTCTGGTGAAAATACTGCTGTTCTAGAAATTTAGAGTTGTTGACTGCCTGGGAGGACTTTTTGTAAAGCCACTCCAGCACATTTTCTTTTTTAACAGGTGATGAGTCTTTTCGCACGCGTTTAAGCAGGGTACAGATGCCTTCGTGCAGCATGGTCCCTATTTGCAGCGGTATTGATGTCAAATCCCTTAAATTCCTGATTTTTGCGCTTTCCTTGTCATGCTGCCTTCCGTAATAATGATAATAATATTGCCGTTTGCAAACATCAAACATTTGATACCGTGAAAAAGACCACCCTAAATATTCGGTGTATCCGAAAATCTTGAGCCGCATTTCTAATCCTCCTTGTTAATACTCTATACGTTCAACTAAAATTTTAAAATCCTTTGGTTCATTGCAGTATGCCCCGCCTTTGGTAAGAAACAAAAATTTTTCCCTTTTAGCGCCTTACATGTTACACGGTACCGGATCCAATTTTCCTGAAATTTGTATATATCAGAAGTGCCTGCAATTAATAATTATGACATTCCTTTCATTCGGGATTATATTGTTTTTTTCGTTAATTTTTCTAGTAATCATCCCATTATTTTTATTTCATTATATTTCATCATGTAAACGCCTTTTTCATACTGGCCGGTTTCATCCTGATTTGTTTTACCGTTTATGTTTTTGATAATCATTCCAGGAATATTAACACCACACTCATGTGCGTGAGGATACCCGCCGCCGAAACGTGGATTTACTTCGGAAATGTAATATTTGCCGTTTACTTTAAAAATATCTATATCTAAAATTCCCTTTAAATTTGCCTTCACAACAAACTTTTTAATTAACATAAAAAGTTGTTCATCCTTCATAGACACAGACTTGTCGGTTTCCCCGGCTCGCATTTTAATTTTTTCCTTTGTGAAAATCGCAACGGGTTCACCGGAAATCATGTCAACATAGACATCAGCACCATATTCTGTACCGTTCATGAACTCTTGAATCATAAGATTATCAAAACGCTTAAACAACAAATCCACTTCTTCCTTAGATCCCGCCTTGTTAATATTAATACTGGCACTGCCTTTAAGGGGTTTTATAAATACGGGGTAACTAATAATTCCCTTTTCTACATCATTAAAAAATGATTTTTTATCTAAATAACTTCTGACACTTCTGAATCCGTTTTGGATCAAAAACTTATACATGGAGTATTTGTTAAAACACATTTCAATCTCATTGTGCCCCGAAACAATTGGTACGGTTCCAATATCAAGGAAATCCCTTCTGTGTTTAGCAAGCAAGCTTAGTTCCGGATCGATTAAAGATAAAACAGCTTTAACGGTGTTTGCTTTGCATATGGAAAAAATCACGTCAAGATATCCATCTTCATCTATTCTAGGTACAATGAAATGTTTGTCTGCATCATAAAGGGCAGGCGCAAGTTCGCAACAATCCGCCGCCATAACCCTCCCATTGCTGCCCAGTTCTTTTTTAAAATATTGTACAATTTTGTTTCTCGTTCCACAACTCAGAATTAATATGTTCATATTTTCACCCATCAATTTGTTCTCCTGTTGTTAAACCTGAATGGTCTTTTTCCAACCAATGCTTTTCTATATCGGCCTTTTCGTATCTTCTGATCATCTTACTTACTCCCCAGTTAAATAAATATGAAGGCGCTCCCGGATTAGGAAAAGCATCTGCTGTAAGCGTTTTGCTTTTCATTGGGATTCCTATCTTTTTTAAAAAATAGCTGATGTACAGCGACTTGGTATGCCATAAAAACCTTAGCCAAGGAAATATAACATTTAACCCGCTTCGCCTATTTTCCAAATAAAATTTACGAAAGGAATTAAATGATTTTTTTGACATTCTTTTACTTATTCTATTGAAATTATCAAACC
This sequence comes from Bacillota bacterium, assembly GCA_012798755.1. Lineage (GTDB taxonomy): Bacteria > Bacillota > Dethiobacteria > DTU022 > UBA8154 > UBA9862. The sequence goes on along the minus strand of JAAZMP010000025.1, from coordinate 5,441 downwards.
TATAGTTGAATCCGGCACCTTTTTTTGTTTGACCAAACATTTTCCTTTCAATGCCCCTGGTTTCCAGTATCCTCCTTGGGATTGGACGATCATAGTTGCCTCCAACAGAATAAGGCCTCATTTCATCTGAGTTGTTTATCTCAAAAATAGAAGGCCATTGCTTTGCACCAAATAAAGGCAAGGGTAACATTATATATCCAGCTTTTAAGCGATTTTCCACCTTGGAAGTGTCGGAAAAAATTTCCCTATCGAAGCGAAATTCTTTATTATAATCTGTCCAATTTTTGTCCCACAATTTATCCCCTCGTGTTCCTATAAACACTACACTATTTTCAAATTCGTTTTCAAAAGCAGCAAAAACAATGCCTGTTCCCAACTCTCCCGAAGAAACGAATTCCGCTTCAACAAATGAAACATTATTTAAATATGAATTAGCGTTTTTTGTAACGATGATTTCATAACCCAATTTTTTTGCTATATCATCTCCGCAATCATTTGCATATTTTTGGGGCATGTTAAATGAAACTGCTTTTTTGCATCCAACCTCAAAAGCTATAGCTGCACATGCAGCTGCATCGTAACCCTTAGAAATAGTAGTCACCAATCCATATCGGACGGATTTTCTCCAGGGCGAATCTGCATTATTAACTAACCTTTGGAGAGTTTTAAGCAGCCGATTTTCATAGTCCTTGTAGTTTTTAAAGGGCGCTATTTTACTTTTTGGAATCTCAGTTAACCTGCCCTTGTTTAACAAAAGATTACAGTAATAATGCAATTGAATGTTTTTATCTTTATTCAGGGGCAATGTTCGCGTGTATTTTTTAATTCCCTTGAGAATGGAATTAAAATCTACTTCATAATTCATATATTTTGGATCTAATTCCAGCCCTGATATGTATAAAATAAACGGCAATGAATTTGAAATATAAATCATACCATCATCGGAAATGCTGTATAGTCTTTCAAATGTATGAGTTGGAGTAGCAAATAGTGCCCCCCCCCGGATTTTAGCACTATAGCGCCCGAACCCATAAAAAAAGTTGAGTCGCAAAATCCAGCGGAACAAAAAACCCCATCCCATGCCCCTTCTACAAAAAAGTTTTCATGGGTTTCCACCCCATTTCCATGGTGTACTTTAATTTCCTTTGAATTACGTTTTGAAATTGCACACCAGGCTAATTTGGGTAATTTTTTGTTGTTAAAATATTTAAGTTTCATCTGCCAATTCTCCCAAACTATCAAAAAAAAGCGGTGTTCCTCCGGTATGGATAAATAGGATGTTTTTGCCTGTAATTTGTTTTTCCTTTATGTATTCTTTCATTCCCCAAAAACCTTTACCGGTATAGGTTGTATCCATTGGAATGCCGTCCCTGATCAAAATTTCTTTGATTGTTTGCAATATATCGTTGTTATAAGAGCCATATCCACCAAGAACATAATCATCTACAAAATTAATGTTTTTCGAAGTTACGTGTTTTTTTCCTATACTATCCAAATAACTGTTCACGCTCTCAAGTACAACCTGTCCACCATAAGGGTTTTTCCTGGCATTGCTTATCCCAACAATTGTCCTGTTATCATTACAAATCAACTGACCGCAAATTAACCCGGCCTGGGTGGTGCCTGTACCGGATGTAAGAAATATATAATCGAAATAGATGCCGGTTTTTCTTTCATAGTTATTTATTTCTTCATAAGCATAAACATAAGCCCGGGTGCCAATGTCACCGTGGCCCCCTCCCGGTATAAAATACGGGTTATGACCTTGCTTTTTCAATTCAGCTAATACCGTTTCAATAGCTTTTTCCACTTCAGTCGTAGGACATTTTCTAACGGTGGCTCCAAATATTTGCACCATTTTACTGTTGATGGTGGGCTTGCTTGCTTCTGTCGGTGTTATAAGATAGCAGGGCATGCTTTTTGCTGCCGCTATGTTTGCTACTACCCGGCAATGGTTGGAACTGCTACTGCCATAAGATACTACACAATCACAATTTTTCTTTTTTATATCCTCAAAAAACAATGCTGCTTTTCTTGCCTTGTTTCCGCCCAAAAAAAAAGAGAAAAGATCATCGCGTTTTAGATAGAACAAATTATCATTTAAATTCTCATACAGTTTTTGAATTGGTGTGGTACGGTAACTTTTTTGATTCAACACTGCATATCTTCTCCTCATAAACCGCCCCGCGGTTTTCCATATAGAACCCAGCACCATTATGGATCTATTACATGGCCGCCGTCCTGTTTTGCAAAATAATCTTTTTTCAACAAACCCATCACTACCCTATCTCTATATTCTCCATGCGAAAAAACATCCTGTTCTAACTTACCCTCTATTTTGAAACCCAAACTTTTATTCAAATTAATCATTCCTTTATTTTCAGACCAGCTATAAGAATACACTTTATTTAGACCTAACTCTGTAAACGCGTAATTAAGTAATATCTGCATGGCTTCCCTTCCATAACCTTGGCCCCAATAAGATATTTCTCCTATACCTAAATATGTTTCGGCTTTTGAATTTTTTGGGTCAATATTGAGAAAACCGCCATATCCTATGGGATTATCATTTTCCTTTAAGCAAACAATAAAGTCTTTCCTGCTACTATCTAAAGCCACTTTGGATAACCATTGTTTGGTAGCTACTTCGGATATCGGATAGCTAAAGTTTAAAGTTTTTCTAACTACCGGATCATTGATCCATTTTACTTTATAGGGAATATCTTTTTCTTCCATAAGCCTTAGATAAATACGTTTGCCCCTAAGCATCTAAATCAAACTCTTTCCTGTAATATATGTTTTCCTGTAAGGATTAAATTTTATAACTGCATTTGGTTTTTTCTATGTTTATCCAATGGTCCTCCATGTTTGCCTGGTATAACTACAACATTTTTTGAAGTAACTACATTTTTAAATGTTTTTATTAAAATATTTAAATCTAACATGACAGAACGCCTAATTACATAATCTACATCCAATTCAAGCCTTTCATCCCACATTACTGTATTTCTCCCATTTACTTGTGCCCATCCCGTAATCCCTGGGCGCACTGTATGACGGAGCTTTTCCTTCTCTGTATAGTAAGGCAAGTACGACATATAAAGAGGGCGGGGTCCTACCAACGACATATCACCTTTTAGTACATTCCACAGCTGCGGCAGCTCATCTAAACTTGTTTTCCTTAAAAAAGATCCAACTCGGGTTAAACGCAATGCATCCGGCATGAATGTCCCTTCCGGGCCATACTCATTCGTCATAGTCCTAAATTTATATAATATAAACGGCTTTTCATGCAACCCGGCTCGTTCTTGTTTAAAGAAAACGGGGGCACCCATGCTAATTCTAATAGTCAACGCTATTAGAATTATTAACGGTAACAGTACCAATATCCCCAAACCCGCTACAATTACATCAGTAGCTCTTTTAACACATGGGTACAAATCACCTTTCCTCCTGTCCCTTAGTTTGAAAACATAACAGTCTCCTATAATACGCGCTTATAACTTATTTCGATCGTTTCTTACCGCACGGAACTATGAAACCATATCTAGCAAAACACGCTACTTTATGTATATTGGCTTCCAAGGAATTTGGATTCGATTTTTTCGACCCTGAAGATATCTTGAATTTTCCGCGGATTACTTTTATCAAACCTTGTCCCCTCCTGATGCAATTTCCCCAGCGGACAATAGCAAAATTTCATACTTTTCACGTGTCATAGGGCACTTCACTAAATCCATGAAATCCCGCTTAGATAGTCGGCACTGGCGAGCCATATTACTAATATTATTATCTGATAAATCCTTATGTTTGCTACCGTAGCTTGTTTTTGTCCAAATGTTTGTTTTTTCCCCTGACAAAGTGAGATATGTAAATTTAGCATGATCATTGTCCGAACGCTGGAAACCTTTCTTCAGTAATGCCCTTTGGATTTTTCTTCGGTCCCGCGTTCCCATGGTTTTACTCCTTCACCAATGCTAATAAGGTGTTTTTAAGCTGCACCGCATCAAGACTTAGTTCGCTGTCATCGGCCATTGCATACTCCTTCCATAACCAAACAAAATCCTCCTCAAAAGTATAAATTGCATCCTCCCGGGTTAGTCCCGTGGCAATGATGTGAAATTCAGGATATTCCAGAATAACTTCTTGTTCTTTTTCATCAAAATAAGGTTCAATAATAAAAGGCTGCGCTAGTTCCAAAGTAACACCTGAAGAAGAAATTTTACTTAACTTTACTGTACTTAGGTTCAGTTCTCTTATAGCAATTGCATCAATGATCTTATCTGGATGCCCTAAGGCATCCAATTGAACCCTGCCGGTAACTTGAATCACATCCTTTAAATTATCAATAATAAAATCCTCAATTTCTACATCATAAAAACAATCCAGGATACGCTGCGTTGGGGAATAAAGAATGGAAATCTTATGCTCATCTAGATGTAGACGCATCAATTCACCTGTTACTGTTAACATTTCAACATTTGGCCGTTCAAGTAATTGGCGAATTTTCTTGTGTCCTTCATATGTTAGTATGTTCTTTTTAGTAACGCCGTTAAATACCAGTGACCACTCATCCCCTTTCCGGGGGCAATATTTCTCCATGGAACGGAGAATACGGCGCCGATGAAGACCATCTGGAAAAATGTTAAAAACATCATCACTATTAGGGCTTTCACTCAAATAGTCAATTAGTTTCATAAACTTATCCAGGGTATCCTTGCCTAAATCGAAACCAAAAAGCTGCATTTGGTAAGTACTTGCAACCTCGGCCACAACTTCATAGCTTCCTGGTTTTTCTGCAATACGCCTCAACTCACAAGCTTGTAGAATTTCTACTGGTATCCTTCCACGGCTTTTAGCCTCTCTTCCTGCTACCTCCAAGCCAATACAATAAAAAGTGCTTTGTATGCCATCCAGTACATTGGCAAGTAATTTAAAGGGAACCGACTGTTTTTTAATTGCCGAACCTTCAAGTTTAAATGAAAATTGTCTTTTATTGGGCACAAAAGTTGGCCCCCTTTCTGATTATAATCTAAGGTAAACATTTATTGTGTTTCATACTACTATAAATATCTTTTCATAAAAACATATATTCTATTTAAAGTATAAATAACGATGTTTACATTGTTGTTTACGTATTAATTATACTCCATATTCGGCCAATTGCACGTGAAAATGGAAATGATGCTTTTCAAGTTATTCGGAATTCCCGAGCAGTTACATTTATGATTTTACTTTTTACAGTACTTACGGTTCTAAAATATCATATGGAATGGCCGGGTTATGCCCCTTTTCACATATCTGTACCCTACCCCCACAACCCTTTTATAACCTCACAGGTTCGCTCCAGATCCTGGCCTGTCATTTTTGTATCGGATGGTAGGCAAAGGCCGTTTTGGAAAAGCGTTTCCGAGACGGCTTTTGCTCCTTCGACGGCGGTT
>JAAZMP010000024.1 GCA_012798755.1 Bacillota bacterium | reverse complement strand
CAAATTGAAACACTGGGTCGGACCCGCGATGATGCTGCGGGAGAGGTTTTCGATAAAATAGCCCGGGCGCTGGGCCTGGGTTTTCCGGGAGGCCCTGAAATTGAAAAGCTGGCCCGGCAGGGGGAAGCGGAGGCCTTTTCCTTTCCCCGTGCACTCATGCGGGAAGAAGGAAAGCTTGATTTTAGTTTCAGTGGGGTGAAAACCTCTGTTTTGAACCAGATTCGCAGGGAAAAGGAAAAAGGGGAACAGGTAAAGACGGCGGATATTGCTGCTGCTTTTCAAGATGCGGTTGTGGATGCCCTGGTAGAAAAATCTTTCCTGGCTGTCAGGCAAATCGAAACGGCCAGGCAGTTTCTTCTGGCCGGCGGTGTGGCGGCAAACGGGGAACTAAGAAGAAGGCTTCGGCAGAGGCTGGAAGGTGCGCAGATGGAACTTATCCTGCCGCCGGTGGAACTTTGTACTGACAATGCGGCGATGGTTGCCGCTGCCGGCTACCACTACCTGCGGCAAGGGCGCAAGGCTTCCTGGGATCTTAATGCCGTGCCTAATTTGGAATTGGGCAGGGTATAATAATGGGAGTGGAAAAGTGTTTTTATGGCGAATTTCCCCATATTTTTACATGCCTTCAGCAAGTTTATCCAGCTTGCGACCTTAAATGTTTTATGTAAAGTGGTGTGAATAGTGTGGATAGAGTCTTGGGGATGCCCAAAAGATAGCCTTTAGCCTGTGGATAACTTTGTGGAAACTGTGGATTGCTTGTGGAATAACGGTGGGTAACTTACTATTGTATGCTATGTTTACAGTGTTTAGAACTTTTTCTAACTTTACATAAAAAAATAAGCAGCTTTTCTGAACGCCGGCGATGGATCTTGATAACTTTGAAATCACTGAAAAAGTATGGGACATAAATCAAGGTATAAAACTAAACCAGCCATTACAAAAACGTCAAATTTAACGCCATGTATGCAGGGGCAGACGGCCCTGTCTGTCCGCAGCTTCTATGGCCATGACATTGTTGCGAAATTTCCGTGCTGACATATATTTTCGGGTGGATAGGATCGTCTGCCCATTGCAACTAAAGCATGAAAGAAGGGGTAGTTGTTGTTGGAAGGAATTAGCAAGGTGCATTTTATCGGTATCGGCGGATATGGCATGAGCGCTCTTGCCTTAGTCTTGCTTCAGATGGGCTACGATGTCCGGGGATCTGATCTTAATTCTTCCCGCCTGACGGAGTTGTTGGAAAAAAAAGGGGCGAAGATCTATATAGAACATCGGGTGGAACAGATCGGGGATGCTGAACTGGTAGTCTATTCCACAGCAATACCTTCTTCTAATCCCGAAATGAAGGCCGCCAAGGAACGTGGGCTCATGCTGTGGCATCGCTCTGAGCTTTTGGCAGCGATATTGAACAAGGGTTATGGTATCGCTTTGACAGGAGCACACGGCAAGACCACCACGGCAGCGATGTTATCCCTTCTTCTGGAAAAAGGTGGGTTTGATCCAACAGCTCTTATTGGAGGCGAGGTCCCTTCTTTCCAAGGCAACGCACGGTTGGGAAAGGGAAAATATATCGTGGCCGAAGCCTGCGAGAGCGATCATTCTTTTTTGCGATACCGCCCTCGCTTGGCTTTGATAACCGGAATCGAAGCAGATCATTTGGAGCATTACGATGGAAGTTTTGACGCACTTGTGGACACCTACACGGATTTTATAAACAATATTGAGGGTATTGCCGTTGTTTG
>JAAZMP010000023.1 GCA_012798755.1 Bacillota bacterium | reverse complement strand
GAATGGCTCCCACAGGGCATTCCTGTGCACAGATGCCACAACCCTTACAATAATCTAAATCAACAACATAGAATCCTTCCCGATCCTGCCGGTAAGCCATATCCGGGCAGAAAACCCAGCAGACCCCACACCGGATACAGCGTTCCTTGTTCAATACAGGTAAAAACGAGCGCCAGTCGCCCGTCCGAAAAGTTTTGGCGTTTCCAGCATCTGTAACCACACAACCCGGTTCCAGCTCGCTCCACAGGTACTCTGAATCGGCCTTGGGCACACCCTCGTCTGCTACTGAAGCAGCAATACCCGCAAAACTGTTCAATTCTGCCGGTGTGTAGTCACTTTTGTCCAAAATCAGGGTTTCCGCAAAAGCTTTCTGCAAAGCCTGCACGTTCCGTGCTGCATTTTTAGCATCAAAACGTTGCTCGATAGCGTCAATAAGCGATTCTACCTTGACAACGTCTGCTATTTTGGCCAATGCACCCAACAAGACAGTATTGGTAATCGGACGTTTTAAAATATCCAGGGCAATCTGTGTAGCGTTAATAGTCGCCGCCTTAGCCAGCCTGTCCATCATGAAGTGATGCGGCTCTTTCCCGGAGTTGACGATTAAAATTCCCTGATTTTTCAACCCAGCAGTAACATCCACCACTTGCAGAAGCGAGGGATCCAAAACCATAACGACATCCGGTTCGTTAATATTTGTCCTTAAAAAGATCGGTTGCTCATCTATCCGACAAAAAGCCACAACCGGCGCCCCCCGGCGTTCGGGGCCAAAACTGGGAAAAGCCTGGGCATACTTTCCCTCCATAATAGCTGCTTGCGCAAAAAGTTCCGCCGAGGTAACGGCTCCCTGTCCACCTCTACCATGAAAACGAATCTCCAGCACCTTTTCACCGCCTTTAACTCTTTTTAGAAACAACCTTAAAAACAACCATGCCTAGACATGGTTTTCCGACTCAAGATAGGTGGCCCTCGTCCCCATGGGCCAAAGCCATGGGGGCTCAGTATCATCAATAAATACCGGATCGACCCCGGCATTCCTTTATTTGAGTCCCCTAACAAGCCTGCGCGGCTATAGATTGACCACGGGGGGTTAAAGAACTTGTCCTCATAGCAGATAGTAGACAACCAGCCCATAAGACGTTCTAAAAGTATGCTTCCCACACACTTATTGTTGCAAACGTCTTTTTATCCTATCCCAAGCATTACTAATAGATTATAACATAAATTAATGCGGGATCAAGATTACTTTTTACATCTCCAAGATTTATTTTATTGGCGGAATACTCTCTCTTATTAACCTTTATCGCCGTCGTTCCCGTTTTTTACATTTTTGACGCTTATAGAGCCAGAGGCACTTCGTATTTGCAAACCTGCAGATAATTTGACCGGAAATTTAAGTAAATTAATACGATATTCATACTTATGAAAAAGCGGGCATAAATATAGGAACAATGGAAATAAAAAAGTAAAGGTTGAATGAAATGCAAGGATTTTTTTTTATTAGTAAAAAGAAGGTTAAGAAATATTTCTGGTTGGCCGTCTTGATCTTGATCGCCTCTTCCTGGCATCTCGCGGCAAGCAATCTGACCATACCTCTACTTGGCAGCCAGACTAGGCTGGTGCCTATTTATTATGTGGATACGACCGAAAAAAAGATAGCAATTAGCTTCGATGCGTGTTGGGGTGCTTCTTTTACGCCGGAGATTTTAAAAATTTTACGGGATCACGATCTAAAAACAACTTTCTTTCTCACCGGTTTCTGGGTGGAGAAATACCCGGAGATGGTACAAAAGATCGCCGAAGAAGGGCATGAAATCGGCAACCATACCTACAGTCATCCCCACCTGAATACCCTTGACGAAGAACAGATCAAAGAAGAATTGGAGAAACTAAATAAGATGATCTTTGAATTGACCGCTCAAAAACCTGACCTCTTCCGTCCCCCTTTTGGCGAATACAACAACAAGGTGGTATCTGTCGCCGAAAAAGCCGGTTACCGGCCGATTCAATGGAGCATAGATTCCCTGGATTGGCAGGAATTGGGCAAAGACCCTATGGTCGAAAGAGTCACTACGATGCTGCATCCCGGTGCCATCGTCCTCTTCCACAACAACGGTCTCTACACCGCAGAAGCTCTACCGGAGATCATTGCTTTCGTTCAAAAACAGGGCTACCAAATTGTACCAATTTCAGAATTAATATACGAGGATAATTACGAAGTTGACAGCAACACCGGGGCCCAGATCAAAAAATCCGGACAGGAATAAAACCGCCTGCTAAAAAAACAGGTGGCATCTACACTATCCAGGATCCCGTAAACTTCTTTTGTTCATTGACCAGACGCCCCAGGTGACATCCCCCTGATAGACGGTTGCAAGCACTGTCACCTTTGATTGTACCAAAAATGGTTTTACTTGATCCTTCTTAAAATAAATTCCTCATGTTTTGCCACTTCTTTTTCGATTCTGTCCAGCTTTTCGGAATTAAGTTTGTATCCATCAAACAGGACGCCAAGCTTTTGGCCGTGATCATTTTCGATTCTGACAACAATATTTTTTATCTCTTCCAATTCGTCTTTGGTAGCCATAGCAGACCTGATTTCCGCAAATTCATCTTTGCCGGCAAGGGTTGCCAGTTCCTCCTTGGTGGCAAGGGT
>JAAZMP010000206.1 GCA_012798755.1 Bacillota bacterium | reverse complement strand
CTCTCTCTCTCTCTCTCTCTCTCTCTGCTATTTATAAAATATTTTTATAAAGTTCTCTCTTTCTTTTTCTACAAACAAATAAATGAGTACAGTGTGCCCAAAATTATTTTATTTTGGGTTTTATGTTTTATATAGCTATAAAACACAATGAAATGGCGAAGTGGCAACTAGTTGAAAATGGTGGCTAAAATAGAATGTTTCATGCTTGAAAATCAGCACATTTTGTACTCCAGATCTTTAAATCATCCAGGATGAATTTCAGGAGGGGAAACTTGAAAAAGGAAAATAAAACCGTTATTTTAACCGTTTCTGAAGGTAAAATTGATAATTTGAGTTCTCGTCTCTTAAAAGATGAATTGCAAGTACTTTATAAGGAAGGTTTTAGGGACATCGTGCTGGATTTCAGCTTTGTGACGGGGATCGACAGTATAGGATTGGGAAAACTGCTGATGTTTCAAAAAAAACTCAAAGAATGCGGCGGCAGGCTCATAATCACCAATATTACGAACGAGTATATCAGAGAAACTTTTAAAATGATCCGCCTTCATAAAGTAATTGATATTAAAGATAGAACCGGATCAAAAAAATGGGGGAGCAATTAAAGATGTATCACTTAGTGACCGATATTGATGGTTGGCTAAATTCAACCGCGGAAATTGACTTGGTTGATGATGAGATTCTTTTTATCATGCTTGGGGAAGAAAGTTCTAAAGAAGTACCAAAGATTATAGCAACGCTTAATAAAGCTGAAATAAGTTTTATCGGGGGAATCTTTCCCGGAATTATCTATGATGAGCAAAGGTATGAAAAAGGAGCGATAGTGGCCAGGCTTCCAGTTATAGGAAAACCCCAGCTTGTAACAGGTTTGGACAGCGCAGATTTCCGGCTACCCGATCTAAAAAACATAACGGACGGATTTGACAAAAAATATACAGCTATGATTTTGGCAGATGGCTTAACGGGAAACATCGATGTTTTTTTAAATTCGCTCTTTAATGAATTGGCCGATTCGGTAAACTATTTCGGTGGTGGCGCCGGTTCCATAACCTTGAAACAGCAGCCCTGTATCTTTACTGACAAGGGGCTTTTTCAAGATGCAGCTGTAGTAACTTTTCTCCGGCTCCAAAGTCATTTGGGTGTTCATCACGGATGGGAAAGGGTTATGGGCCCTATCGTAGCTACAAAAACCGACAAAAATAAAATTATCGAACTTAACTGGGAAAATGCTTTTGAAGTTTATAAAGAGATCGTAGAAAAAGATGCAGATGAGGTCATCACCGGCCCTAATTTTTTTGAAATCGCCAAGGAATACCCTTTTGGCATGATAAAGGAGTACACTGAACCTGTTGTGCGCGATCTGGTTGCTGTTGGGGACAATGGCGAACTGATTTGCGTAGGAAATGTCCCCGAAAATTCTGTTCTGGATATTTTAAAAGGCGATGCGGCCTCACTTATAAATGCTGCCGGTCAGGCTGCAGATGACTGTAAACCAGCAAAAGGAAGGAAAATCACCCATAGCTTTATTATAGATTGTATTTCCAGGGTTCTTTTTCTTGGTGAAAAATTTTCCTCTGAACTGGAAGAAATCAAAACAAAAACTATTGAGATTGCCCGCGATGTTGTACCGGTG
>JAAZMP010000205.1 GCA_012798755.1 Bacillota bacterium | reverse complement strand
GTATTTACCAAAAGACAGGCTGTTTTTCATTTTTTGCTCCTCACCTACAGGTATATTTTAAAACAAAAATTGCCTGGAGGCAACTGGCAGCAAGGCTTTGGGTTTAAATAAGGACTGCAAAAAAATTATTTTGGTGCTAAATTTTACTGCTGCCGGGAATCAAAATTAATCACCCAAGCATTCCAGCATTGCTTTTCCATGTGTGTTTTTCGATCAGTGCCTGCTGATAGTTTATATCAGAATCCTAAAATGATAAAAGGGGTGGTTGACAAAAGGCAAATGCAGCTTTATAATATTGACAGGTGGCAAACACTGAGGATATATTTTTCTTTTTTTGCCACCCATTTCCGGTACCTGCCCGGGCTGGATCCAAACAAATCATAACCAATGGCAGCTTATGAAATACTGTAGCATTTGTCGCTCTGAATAAAGTGATAAACTTAAAGATTCCTCATCGGTACTCAGAATGACAATCCGCTGATTACAACTATATTGTGCTAGGGGAGATAGATTTGTACTTACAAATCAGGAGGGAGCTTTTAACAAAACTGTTGGTGGAAAGGGGATGGCGTAAAACTGAATTTGCCAAAAGGCTGGGAATTGATTATTCGTATCTTCTCCGGCTTTTGAAGGGAGAAAGAAATCCAGGAGGCAAGTTTTTTAGCGTTTTTATGAACTTTTGCAAGGAAGAAAACCTGGATTTTGAGGATTATGTTTACATAGACATAAATGCGGGAAAAGGGAAGGAATCGTAAAGGGCAATACAGTTTTAAGAAATAAACAACTGCCCGGAACAAACACCAGCAAGATCCGGCAAGCGCTGAAATGCAGTCTGTTTTTCAATGTGGGAAAAAATGGCCTTCCCAGGTGGAGGGCTTGAGCTGATGTCCTTCCAGTGCAGCGGAACAGGTTTCCATGAGAAGATCGAGGCGGCTGCACAAATAGGTGTTTTTCTCTTCCTTTTTTGGTTTTTGTCCCACGGGTCCAAAAGGAACGAAATAAATATTTTTTTTCTTCATAAGCGAAGAAATGTAGCCCAAAGACGGTGCCGGTTCATTTTTTAGTGTAGGAACAAGCACTAAGGGCAGGCCGGTATCTCCTTCAGGAGTTGCCTGCTCCAGGAAATTCAAAAATCGCTCCGAATCGGGGATAACCACGAGAAGATCCAGGAACGGATAGTTGAGCCCGGCGTTTAGATTTTCTGTAACCGTTATGGAATTGTTTATTTCTCCCCGTTTTTTAGTTAGCTCCTGCCGTATCTGACGTAAAATGTTTTGTAGTTTGTTTTTCAACGCCTCTTTTTTTTCCGGGGGATCCAAAAGAATAATAAAAAGTTCTGCCCCGGAAAGCATTAATTTTTCTATTTCCTGCAAAATCACCGTGTTGCTAAGCTGTTTTATTGTAAGAGCGAAACCAATTTTTTTGCCCTGCAATAACATTACAAACACCTCCGGCGGGGTTACTTTACTAATATGCTGTTCACCCCATTATGGTGCTTGTGCAGTTTTCTAGATCATATTTTCCAGACCGTAAACGAGCCCCTTGAGGTTGACTATGTTTTTTATCGCCAACATGACGCCGGGCATGAAAGAACTGCGATCCAGGGAATCGTGGCGGATGGTAAG
>JAAZMP010000204.1 GCA_012798755.1 Bacillota bacterium | reverse complement strand
GCATCTACAGTTGCTATTTTTTGTAATTTTGGATCGAAAATAAAATGTTCCGGCCCCTTTAGGGAATTTATTATTAAAATGCCGCCCTCCTTTAAACCTTTGCTTACATTTACTGCTTTGAGCAAAGACGGGTCGAGCACTAGAACTATATCCGGTGCAGAAACACTCGTCCTTAAACGTATGGGAAGGTTGCTGATACGGCAGTATGCTGTAACCGGTGCACCCCTTCTTTCCGGTCCAAAGCTGGGAAAAGACTGGACATATTTTCCCTCCGTAAGAGCAGCCTTAGCCAATAGTTCGGCGGACGTAACCGCGCCCTGCCCTCCTCTTCCGTGAAAACGTATCTCTAACATGAGATTGCCTCCTTTTTATTAAAAAAAAAACATACACACTCTGAGAATGGGTACTTAATTCCGAGCATTTTAAATTTTTTTTTAGGGGGGCTATTTGAAAAACAAAGTTTATACTTCTCCACTGCAAAAGAAATTCCTGCTTTTAATTAAAAAAAACATGAATATACATGCAATTATTCTTTTTACTTCTTCATAGCTCAAGAAATCCCTCTTTTTTGCGCCAAAGAAAATAATAAATGTAGAGGAGATAAAAGGAAAACGATAAATAAGAACCCTTACCTCTACTTAACAAAGAAGTAAGGGTTTTTACATAAGATTTTGACTCATATACCAGGAAATTTAGCTTACTGCAGCTTACATCCGTTCTTTTTTTAGAAACTAATTGAATTCAATTGCATTGTTATTTTTCGGCCATGGCTTTTTCTTTATCGGCTGTTTTTGCCTTGTAATCATTGGCCATCTGCAGCCAGCGCTGTGAGCTATCGTCCAAATAGCGGGCCACTTCCCCTTGCAGGACTTGTTCCGCGCCTTTGTGGGTGGGTCGGGCGCCACATTCTTTGACCATTTTTCTCAGGATTTCCGGTGAATCAATGATTGGGCAGGGAGCAAGATGATTTTCATTAAAAGGTTGTTCCCTCTGGTAGGCCCTAAACAATGGATTTCCCAGAACCTCTTTCAAACTTTTACCCTTGATATTATCTGCGGCAAAGTGGACAAAAGCACATGGCTCAACATCACCGGCGGCATTGATATGGAAGTACTGTCTGCCACCGGCAATACATCCTTTGGTATGTTCCCCGTCATTCCAAAAATCGGCAATTAGCAGCGGTTTAGAATTTCTCAGTTCCCTGACTCTTCCCAGTGCCCAAAGCCGCTGTTCAGGAGTAAGCATGAGGTTCACATCGGGTTCGCGGCCGATAGGAATGTAGTGAAAAGACCACATGTAAGTTGCACCTTTTTCCACAAGAAAATCAATAAACTCTGTACTAAAAAGCTCGTGGATATTATTGCGCATTGATGTTACCGAGGTGCCAAAGAAAACCCCTCTTTCGCGGAGAAGATCCATAGATCTGATCACCTTGTCAAAAGTGCCCTCACCCCTGCGGGCATCGGTCTTTTCACGCCAGCCTTCCAGACTGAAAGCAGGGGATAAATTGGCCAGATCGGCCAAGCGATCGGCGACTTTTTCATCAATGAGTGTGCCATTAGTATAAACCATGAAAACTGATTCCGGATGATCCCCTACTACATCCAGAAGGTGGGGGTAGCAAAAAGGCTCCCCACCGGACAGGACAATCCAATGGATTCCCAGTTCCTTGGCTTCCGAAATGATGCGGCTGAACAACTCCGGCTCCAAACGATCCGCCTTGCTGTACTCTCCCGCCCAGCATCCATGACAGCGCAAGTTGCAGGCGGAAGTAGGATCAATCAGGATCAAACCGGGAATATTTACACCTATTTCTTTACTCAGCTTTTCCCGTTGGGGCCTGCCCAAAAAGGTTCCGTTGATCACCCAGGAATTGAAAAGATTGTAAAGCATCTTAGGGTTACTGGCAAGACGTCGTGTTTGCTCCATAATTTGAGAATTGCCTTTAAAATGATCTTTTAGTTTTTTTACTGCTTCTTTGTGGTCGGGAGCTATCGCTACTTTTTCGATAAAGTCCATGAGTGTTAGTAGATTTTTTTCAGGATCTTTTGTAATGTAATTGATGGCCTTGTCCAGAGCGTATTCCGCCGCTATTTTCTTTACAGACTCAAAAGCCATCCTAGTTTCCCTCCCTTCAAATTATTTGCAATAAAATAAAGTTTTCTCCAATAAGATTCAACTCCTTAATTAAAAAATCATTCCAGCGGCACTTATTTCCATTTATCATAGCATAAAATATTTCGTTTTGCAAATATTCTGCTGCCTTTTTTTCGATCAAAAACAAGGTTATCCATGTTAAATATATATTAGAACTTGGAGCAAACAATTCTAAAATTTTCAGAAGATGCCTTTGAAAATCCCGGCAACTATTCAAAATAAATCCAACAGGATAAACATCGGGTTTGTAAAAAATACGATGTGAAAGACAGCAATTTGATCAGGCGAAAATTTTGCGCCCGGTCTTCGGTTATAAATGTCATGCTTCTATTTTTTCCACCTTCACGGCACAGACCTTAAATTCCGGGATTTTGGCTACGGGATCTACCTCATTGATCGTCAACAAGTTTGCTGCTGCCTCGTGAAAATGAAAAGTCATGAAAACGACTCCCGCAGGAACTTGTTCCGTAACCGTCGCCCTGGCCGTGACATGCCCCCGGCGCGAAGTTACACCTACCATATCCCCTTCGTTGATACCCAATCTTGCAGCATCGTCTATGCTGATTTGCACCATCTCTTCCGGCTTGTGAACGTCAATACTGTCGCTGCGCCGCGTCATGGTCCCGGTATGGTAGTGAAAAAGGGTGCGCCCTGTGGTTAATATCAACGGGTACTGTTCGTCGGGCTCTTCAGCAGAAGGCCGGTATTCCACGGGTGTAAAAAGACCTTTGCCCCGGGAAAACTTGCCCTTATGCAAGTATGACGTTCCCGGATGTTTCTCCGTGGGGCAGGGCCACTGTAGGCCGCCTTCTTTTTCCAGACGTTCGTATGTGATCCCGGCATAGTCGGGGGTTACAGAAGCAATTTCACGGAAAATTTTTTCCGGAGTATCAAAAGACCAATTCAGGTTTAGTTTGGCTGCCAATTCCTGCAGAATAAACCAGTCCGGCTTGGCTTTGCCGGGCGGGGTTACCGCCTGCCGTACCATCTGCACGCGACGTTCCGTGTTGGTAAAGGTGCCCTGCTTTTCGGCAAAAGCCGCTGCCGGCAGCACTACATCGGCGTAGAATGCCGTCTCGGTTAAAAAAATGTCTTGAACGACCAAAAAATCGATCTTTTCAAGAGCCTCCAAGACGTGATGCAAGTTGGCATCGCTTAAAGCAGGGTTTTCTCCCATGACGTAGAGGGTTTTTATTTCGTCCCGAAGAATACCGTCGATGATCTCTGTAACGGTCAGACCCGGTTTGGAATTTAACTTTGTCCCCCAGGCTCTTCTAAATTTTGAAAGAACGCCGCGATCCTCCACGCGCTGGTAGCCGGTAAGAACATTGGGCAGGGCACCCATATCACAAGCACCCTGAACATTATTCTGCCCCCGCAGGGGATTAACACCGCTATGGGGTTTTCCTATGTTGCCGCTTACCATAGCTAAATTGGCAACGGCCAAAACAGAATTAGTGCCCTTGATATGCTGGGTTAAGCCCATAGTATAGAGTATGGCCGCGCTTTCCGCTCCGGCATAAAGCCTTGCCGCATGCCGTATTTTAGCTGCAGAAACGCCGGTGATTCTTTCAACGTACTCGGGAGTATATTTTTGTATGGCTAAAGACATCTGGATATAGCCTTCCGTCTTTTCCCTGATGAATTTTTTGTCTGCCAGCCCTTCTTTGATAATTACATGTATTATGCCATTCAACAAAGCCTCGTTGGTTCCCGGGCGAAGCTGCAAAAAAACATCGGCATAATCAACCAAATCGATGCGTCTTGGATCTGCCACGATCAAGGAAGCACCTTTGTTTTTGGCCATTTTGATCCGATAACCAATCACGGGATGGGTCTCAGTAGTGTTGGAACCAATCACAAACAACGCCTTTGCGTCTTCAATTTCGCTGATACTGTTGGTCATGGAGCCGCTGCCAAATGCCGTAGCCAGACCGGCTACTGTAGGGGCATGTCAGAGACGGGCACAATGATCAATATTATTCGTTCCCAAAGTACGCAAAAGCTTCTGAAAAAGATAGTTTTCTTCGTTGGTGGCCCGGGCTGAAGCCAAACCAGCCAACTCCGTGCTTCTTGTTCTCCTAAGCTTTTGGGCAACGAGATTAAGGGCTTCCTCCCAGGATGATTCTACCAGTTCACCGTTTTTTCTGATTAAAGGACTGGTCAAGCGTTCGGGACTTTGCAAGAAACCCAAGCCGAAACGCCCTTTCACGCAGGTTTGGCCCCGGTTAACAGGACTGGAAGTGTCTCCTTTTACTCCTACAATCTCGTTATCCTTGACAGAGAGTTCCAGGCCGCAACCTGTGCCGCAGTAGGGACAAACCGTCTTAACGGTAGCAAGTTCCCAGGGCCGCCCTTTGCCCACACTTTGCTTGGGAACAAGAGCACCTACCGGACAGACATCCACGCACATGCCACAAAACACACAGGGGGAATCTTCTAACGGATCATCGAAGGCCGCAGATACCTTGGTATCAAAACCCCTGTTCATAAATCCAACTGCCCCGACTCCGTTAATCTCATGGCAGGTACGCACACATAATCCACAAAGTATGCATTTGTTCATATCTCTGATAAAAAATGGGTTGCTGTCGTCAAACCCATAATCTTTGCGTTCTCCGCTAAAATCAGTTTCGGAGATACCATATAAATAACAGTAGTCCTGCAAGCGGCAGTTTCCTGTTTTTTCACAGGTAAGACAATCCAAAGGATGGTTGGCCAGCAAGAGGTTTAAGTTGGCCCTGCGGGCCTCGTGGACACGTTCGGTATCTGTATGCACCACCATACCCTCTCCCGCTGGAGTACAGCAGGAGGCTATCAGGTTGCGGGCTCTTTCTACCTCGACCACGCACATACGGCAGGCACCTACCAGAGTAAGATCCGGATCATAACAGAATGAAGGGATAAAAACGCCCAGTTTTTCAGCTGCCTGCAAAATCGTGGTTCCCGGCTCAACTTCTACTTTTTGACCGTTTATCGTTAAAGAAATCATCATTTTCCCTCCCCTTACTTACTCCTATTTCGTTTTTACGGCATCGAATCTGCAGCGATCGAAACAGGCACCGCAGCTGATACATTTGGTTTCATCAATAGTGTGAGGTTCTTTTCTTTCACCGCTGATGGCATCGGTAGGGCAGACCCTTACGCAAGCACGGCAGCCGGTGCATAGTTCACTATCTATATAATAGCTTAACAATTCCTTACAAACCCCGGCTGGGCAGCGGCGATCGAAGATGTGGGCCTCATATTCATCCCGGAAATAGCGCAAGGTAGTCAGTACCGGATTGGGTGCAGTCTGCCCCAAACCACAAAGCGAACTATCCTTAACAGCTGCCGCCAGCTGTTCCAAACGGGGTATATCCTCCGGCTCGCCTTTACCTTTAGTAATGCGTTGCAAGATTTCCAGCATGCGTTTGGTCCCCTCCCGGCAGGGGGTACATTTGCCACAGGATTCACTTTGAGTAAAACTTAAAAAATAGCGGGCCAGATCCACCATGCAGGTATCTTCATCCATCACGACCATCCCACCGGAACCCATCATGGCCCCGGCTGCAGTAAGAGAATCGAAATCAACGGGCAGATCAAGTAAATCTTCGGGGATACATCCGCCCGAAGGGCCTCCAATCTGCACAGCTTTGTATTTTTTTCCATCCCTGATTCCTCCGCCGATATCAAATACTATCTCCCGCAGGGAAATACCCATGGGGACTTCGCAGAGGCCGGTATTGTTCACTTTTCCGGTAAGGGCAAAAATTTTGGTTCCTTTACTGCTTTCCGTCCCTACAGTGCTGTACCATGCAGCACCCTTGCGCAAAATCAGAGGAATATTAGCTAAGGTTTCCACATTGTTAATACAGGTGGGTTTCTCCCAAAGCCCTTTGACGGCGGGAAAAGGAGGCCTTGGGCGGGGCATGCCTCTTTCGCCTTCTATAGAAGCTAAAAGCGCGGTTTCTTCGCCGCAAACAAAAGCCCCTGCACCTTCCTTGATGTTGATCTTAAAATTAGCTCCTGAATTAAGAATGTTTTCGCCGAGAACACCATATTCTTCTGCCTGGGTTATTGCCGTCTTCAAACGTTGTATAGCCAAAGGATATTCTGCACGCACATAAATATAAGCTTCATCGCTGCCTATGGCCAGGCCGGCAATAATCAGACCCTCTAAAACCGCATGGGGATCACCTTCCAAAACGCTGCGATCCATGAATGCACCGGGATCACCTTCGTCAGCATTGCAGACCACATACTTTTTATCACCGGGGCTGCGGTAGGCAAACTCCCATTTCATTCCTGTGGGAAAACCAGCCCCACCGCGGCCCCGCAGGCCTGAGCTTTTAACCTCATTTATGATTCCCATCCGATCCATCTTTAAGGCGTTTTCCAAACCTACATAACCGCCACGGATAATATATTCGTCAATGCTTTCCGGATCGATAACACCGCAATTGCGCAAAACCTGCCTTTTTTGCCTGCTGTAAAAGGGAATTTCATCGTGAGAAGTGATAGCCATGTCAGTAGTAGGATCTTTGTACAGTAACCTTTCCACGACGTTTCCCTTGATTAGGTATTCTTCTACCAGTTCCGGTACATCTTCAGCCTGAACTTCGCAGTAAAAAATATCCTCCGGGTAAACAATAAAAATGGGGCCTTTTTCACAAAAACCGTGACATCCCGAAAGGATGATGCGTACCTTATCTTGTAAATTATGTTTTTTAAGTTCGTTTTCCAGAGCGTCTTTAACCGATATAGTGCCTGAGGAGATACAACCTGTCCCGGCACAGATCAAAATGTGTCTCTCGTACACATATTTCCCTCCTTCTATCTGGCTTCCATCAATCCTTCAGGTAACCGGGGCTATGAACAAGTTTATCAATAATAGCTATTCTTTTGGCGGAACATTCCTCGTTTTCATGGCATAGGGGTCCCGAAAGACAACACTCTATAAATTGTTCGCAGGGGGTGTCCTTGCTATGAAAACATTCTTCGCAACAATGATCAATAAATCTTTCCATAGGCTTTTTTCCCTTCTTTTCCATAGATACTTGCTTAATATTTTTTTAAAATGCCCTTCAGCTTATTTGAAGCGAGCTTTCCATAAGTCTTGTCGTTAATTGTCATTACCGGAGCCAGGCCGCAAGCACCAATGCAGGCCACTTCTTCATAAGTAAAATTCAAATCTTCGGTGGTCTCTCCAACTCCTATCCCCAAAATCTCCTGTATTTTTTCCGCCACCTTTGACACTCCCCTAACATGGCAGGCTGTACCACGGCATACTCTGATGATATTCCTGCCGCGTGGATGAAGATGAAATTGTGCATAAAAAGTAGCTACCCCAAAAATTTTACTGATGGGGATACGCAACCTTTTTGCTACATATTCCATGGCTGGTCGTGGCAGATAACCAAATTCTTCTTGGATTTTTTGCAAAACAGGAACCGTTACACCTTTTTTGCCCGTAAATTCCTGCAGCAGCGTTTCCACCTTGTCATATGCAAAATCTTTTTCTGTTCCTGTAGCTGTTACCCCGCTCAAAACAGCGCCCTCCTTTGCTCCGTTTTAAAAAACTGTCTTTCAAGAGAAAACTTATCCAATATTCTCTTTACACAAACCGTATTCCTGCTTTTTGTCTCAACAATAAAAGAAAAAGGTGCTTTAAAGTTTTTTAAAACTTATTATATGCTACCTTTTCATAAAAGTCCAATGTTTGGCCTAAAAAATATTATCCGGGAACAAAAATAAAAATAACTGTTCGGTTATAGAGCACTATATTGGCACTATATTGTCAAAACTGTTTTCCCGAAAGCCTATAGCTTAGCTATAACCACGCAGGACATTTTACGTTATGGTTATGCGGGGGCAAAATTGCCCCCGCACGATGCACACAGCTGTAGGCAAAAGCAAGGCTTCATCTTATATGATATACAAACCGGCCACAAAATCAATACGCCCGCGCAAAATAGACCGGCTTGCTGTTTTTTTGGCCGCAAAACAGGCAAAGCGCATCCTCGGAAGGCTCTGCTGCAAAAGGAATGCAGCGGATCGTGGCCTTGGTATCGTTTTTGATTCCTTCCTCACAACCTGGATCTCCGCACCATGGGGACAAAATAAAACCTCTTTTCTCCTGTACAATATCTTTAAATTTTTCGTAGTCGTCAACACTGTATGTATTTTTTTCTCTAAATTCCAGGGCCTGCTTAAAAAGGTTGGATTGTATATCATCCAACAAAGCCGGGAGGCGTTTGGGCAGCTCCTTCTCATTTATAAAAAATTTTTCCCCGGTGTCGCGGCGCACAGCCGTCACCCCGCCCTGAGAAAGATCTCTGGGGCCAACTTCCAGGCGCAGGGGGACGCCTTTCATTTCCCACTCATTGAATTTCCAGCCAGCAGAGTACTCTTCGCGATCATCCACTTCTATGCGGATTTCCCCGGAAAACTCATCCGCAAACTCTCTTACCCGCTCAAGCACTTCTTTGCGCTGCTTTTTAGTAATAATTGGCACTACTACCACCTGGACAGGGGCTACCCGCGGGGGCAGTTTTAGCCCGCGATCATCTCCGTGTACCATAATGATGGCACCGATAAGCCTGGAGGAAACACCCCATGATGTCTGCCAGGCATATTTCAGCTGCTTATCTTTATCCAAAAACTGGATATCAAAAACCCGGGAAAAATGCTGCCCTAAATTATGGGAAGTTCCCGCCTGCAAAGCTCTGCCATCGGCCATCAAGGCTTCAATGGTATAGGTACGCAGTGCCCCGGCAAATTTTTCGCTTTCCGTTTTCAGCCCACTGATCACCGGTATAGCCAGTTCCGTTTCCGCAAATTCTTTATAAACACCCAGCATTTTCAAGGCTTCCTCTTCGGCCTCTTCTTCTGTGCTGTGCACTGTATGCCCTTCCTGCCAAAGAAATTCCGAGGTCCTCAGAAAGGGGCGGGTGCTTTTCTCCCAACGGACCACATTGCACCACTGGTTAATGAGCAAGGGAAGATCCCTGTACGACTGTATCCAGCGGGCATACATGCTACAGATGATGGCCTCCGAGGTAGGCCGCACCACCAAACGTTCGGTTAACTTTTCATCGCCGCCATGGGTAACCAGGGCCACCTCCGGGGCGAACCCTTCCACATGATCAGCTTCTTTTTGCAGCAAGGATTCCGGGATAAAAAGGGGGAAATAAGCATTCTTGTGCCCCGTGGCTTTAATACGCTTGTCCAAAAGCTGCTGGATATTTTCCCAAATGGCATAGCCGTAAGGTCTGATCGCCATGCAACCCCGGACGGGGGCATAATCCATCATCTCCGTTTTTAACACTAAATCAAGATACCACTGGGAAAAATCCTCATCCCGCGGCGTCACTTCTTTTACAAAATCCTTTCCGTTTGTTACCACCCCTGAATTGACTCCTTTCCAATGTTTAATAACATTTATCCTTCCACCTTCAGAGGATATATTACAGAAACTGCGTGCAGCTCTTCAATCAAATGTTCTTCCAGGCGTTCTTCGATATCCCTAAGTGTTATTGCCTCCAGGATATCAAGGGTTTCAAAAAATTCAATTTCCCGGAAACGGTAGGCCAAATAATTATTGGCGACAAATTCCAAAGAGTTGAAGCTACGTAGAAAATTACCCTTCATTTTCCTTTTGTGTCTGGTGAAGTTTTCTTTATCCAGCCCTTCTTTTTTAACATTTTCAATTTCTTTTAACAGTTCCAAATGAAGAGCTTCCGGATCCTTGGTTTCGCCTCTTAGCATGGTATGCCCATAGGAACGCTCGCCTGTATACCCGGCAGAAAAATGTTCATCGATGAGGCCTTCCTCATAAAGGCGGGTGTAAAGAGGCCCGCTTTTGCCAAAAATCATCTCTAAAAGAAGCTCGGTAGCCAGTTCCCGGGCCAGAAGTTTCCGACCCTTAAGTTCCGAATAAGTATCTTTGAAACCTAAACTGAAAACTGGTTGAGAAACAGGTAGTTTCTGTGTAACCTTTTTTTCATTAACCACAGCTTTTTCCTCAGGATAAAGGCGTTGCATATCATGAAAAGGAGGAAACAAACGCTGGGAAAGGTTCTCTAAGGTGAGCTCTAAAACCTTTTCGGGCAAGAGATCTCCCGTGACAAAAATGGCCATATTTTTAGGATGGTAGAAAGTATCGTAACACTTGTAAAGTATTTCTTTGGTTATCTTGCCAATACTTTCCACGCTACCGGCAATATCGTTACGTACCGGGTGGCGTTCATACAGGGCCTCCAAAAGATTGAAATACACTCTCCAGCCGGGATTGTCCTGGTACATACGGATTTCCTGCTGGATGATTCCTTGTTCTTTGGCCACACTTTCATCGGTAAAATAAGGATCCTGCACAAAATTAATCAACAGCTTGAAATTTTCTGCGAAAAAATCTGTACAGGAAAAAAGGTAAGTTGTGTTGGTAAAACTGGTAAAAGCATTTGGTGATGCTCCATAGGAGGCAAAGCGATCAAAAACATTGCCCTTCTCGTCATCAAAAAGTTTATGTTCAAGAAAATGAGCCACTCCATCGGGAAGGGTTATTTTTTCATCGTGATCTACAGCATAAAAGGAATTATCAACGGAACCAAACCGTGTCGAAAAAATGGCATATTTTTTATGATAACCCTTGCGAGGTAGAAAATATAGCTCCGGCCCCCCCTCCAAGGGCGCATAGTAAATTGTTTCGCCAATAGTGCCGTTTGTTTTAGTCTGCCATTGCATCTGGTTCTTTTCGCTCCCTTCTTCAGTTTTCCGGGCGGAGAAAGTAAACAGTGTCGAGGTGCACCTTATGAGCGGCTGCAACCACATCTTCCATTTTTATATCCTTTATCTTACGAATAAAATAATCAATCCCTTCTTCTTTTGCCCCGATCAATCCATCCATGTAGAAACTAACCAGACTGTAGGGATTGTCTCCTACGATCTTATACATATTGATGAGGCCTTTTCTAGTGTTTTCCATTTCTTCCCGGGTAATTTCTCCTTTTTTGACGAGCTCCAACTGTTCCAAAATGATTTCCAGGGCCTGCCTATAATCATCTGCTTCGATGCCTGATCCGATCAACTGGATGCCTTTGTGTTTTTCCAGGCGGGAAAAGCAGTAGTAGGCCAAACTTGCTTTTTCTCTAACATTTTGGAATAATTTGGAATGGGGAAAACCGCCTAATATGCCATTATAAAACAGCAAGTCAAGATATTCTTTATCCCCGTAGGAAATATTGGTGCGGCAGCCTAAAGTAAGTTTGGCCTGGTTAACAGGGAGCTTTTCTTCATGGTAGCGCACCTCATCGGGAATGTTATATACTTCTACGGGTGGAAGTTTGGCCGATTTGCTGTCTCGGGGAATGCTGAAGGCCTCCCGGATCATTTTAATGGTTTCCCCTGCGTCTATTTCTCCCACGACGAAAATATCCATGGGGTTTTCTCTCAACAAAGATCCGTAGTATTTATAGAGATCTTCCGCGGAAACAGGGTCCAGTTCCTCGATGCTGCCATATTTGTAGACGCCAAAGCGCTCTGTAGGACACATCTCCTGTATACAGCGTTCCAGGGCATAATTAGTCTTGTCGTTTATAAGCCCTTGGATCTCCTTGGCCAGCTGATCTTTTTCTTGGTAGACATAATCCCTTTTGAAAGTGCCGTTTTCCAGGAAGGGATCGGCGATAACATCTTTGAGTACTGAAAGGCCCTGGTGAAGCAAGTTTTCTCCTTGGGCAAATTTATCATTAACTACTTCTAAAGAAAAGGAAAGGATCTGCCTTTCCCCTTTTTTAATTACATCAGCGCCCAGCTCCGCACCGTAGAGCTTTTCAAGGTAGATCGCCAGCTCACGGAAGGAGGGATATTTCCTGGTCCCTCGTTCCAAAACAGCGGGCAAAAGTG
Source organism: Bacillota bacterium (assembly GCA_012798755.1). GTDB lineage: Bacteria > Bacillota > Dethiobacteria > DTU022 > UBA8154 > UBA9862. The sequence continues at coordinate 4,421 of JAAZMP010000204.1, read as the reverse complement.
CTGTTTTAGCAGCTAAATTTTTATCTAAGACCTGGTGTATTAATACCGTTACGAGAACTGTCTTGAACTTCGGTGTCGGCAGCAGGTGAACATTGATATTATCCGGTAAAAGATTAGTATCCAAAGATATCATATCAAGAAACACTATCCTTCCCCTCTGTTATATTTTTTCATTAAGACGATATTTCACTATACTTCCATGTCAAAAGATAGTTTTCCTGCCAAAAACTATTTTTTTATGGATCATGCCTTAGTATGCCTGCAAATTCAGGAAAATACTTCCTTGAAACAGAGCAGCAGGAGAGGCAACCCCCCGTAAAGCATAACTGTAGCCGCAGTGACAACACCGGAATCGTTGACAAAAAAAGAAGTAAAACTCCCGGCAATTATGCCTCCCAGCGCTGCTTTAAAACCTGGTTTTTCTAAAAAGATTTTTTTTGTTAACCCAACTGGATAGAAATAAAGAGCCGTGACAAGAAAAATGAGGAGAAAAAGAACCCTGCTCCACAAAGAATAGCGGATTAGTTTCATATTCATTTCCATTTTACGCAAGGCAATCTTCCATAGTTCCTGCAGCCCATCACTGCGAACCAGCTCCAACGTTCGGCCTAGGTGTGAAACAGGGGTATCAACGGTAGTGTTATTGAGCCAATACAAAAGTGCCCCGGTTGCTAATATAAAAAAGGCAAACAGCAGTGCTTTTTGGGGAAAACAAAGGACAAAATTTTTTTTACGGCCGGCCCTCTTCTGCCAAAAAGGCAAGACAGCGTACCCTTCCTGCTCCAAAAGGGCAAGCAATCCACCTGTAGTTACCGCCAAAGCAACACCTGCCGTAACGGCTCCACCAAAATTTGTTCCGTACGCTGGCGAAGCCATGAGGAAAAGAAACAGAAAGGAGGAAAAAATAAATACCCGCATGACCGTAACGACTGTCTTTTGCTGAAAAGTCTTTTCGTTTTCTATTCCCTCAGGGATCCGGGGGGCCTTTGCTGTTTGCCGGGAAACATCTTTGCTTTCTCCCTCTCTTTCTTCTCCTGCATAAACCCGGGAGGTTTTTTCTATTTTTGCCGCTTGCCGGGAGGTTTTCTTGCTTTCTTCCAACAAGGAAATTTTGGGGGTTTTTACCTTACTTAAAAGCAGGGCTATCAAGGAACCAAAACCCAAAATAAAAGCCCCCACCATTATGCCCATATATTCATTACCAATGCCATAAAAACGTGCCCCTCCAACAGGATCATAACCCAAAAAAGATCTGCTAATCCAGGGCGCTCCCCGGAGAAGATCGACAGTTAAAAGGCCAAATATAAGCAGTCCCATAAAAGAAAATAGGGCCAATGGATCCGAAAAAAAGCGGATGGCCAAAAATGTTAATAGAATGGTTAAACTAACCAATAGAAAGACATTGGCATAAAGAGAGGCAGCAGGATACCTGGGAAAAATCGGGGCTATCAGTGCTGCCGCCGGAAAAAATAAAAGAGCATAAAGGCCGGGCTGCAGCACCTTAACCTGTTTGAAACCAAAATAAAAACCCCCTAACGCACCTGAAAGCAAAACTATCTGGGCGGTAAGATAGCCTTTGATCACTGCAGGACGCTGTTCAAAAATACGTAAAATATGATCGGAAAGAACCGCTAATTTTTCCAGATGTCTTGCGACCGGCATAACCGTAAGGGGAGTACCGAAAAGAAAAACAGGGCTGTCCATGCCTAAAATATGCAGAACCGTAGGGGCAATATCAATGTTGGTAATAAGCCCCGGTTGTCTGGTGGTTTCTGATGCAATAAGCCCCGGCCCGGGTGAAACAGGATCATAAAAAAGCACCGGAGCAAGCCTTTGCCCTTCCGCATAGGTAAGGTTAGGCAGGGAAGGTGCAAGAAGCACAAGCCTGGTTCCTCTGGTAAGGTAGGGTTCGATCCCCAGCAAAAACCGATCCAATTCTTGCAGGGAGGCCTGGAGCAGCTCGCCTCTTCTTTCAAAAGAAAGGTGCGCCATATAGTCATCTACACGGCTTGTATCGCCCCATTCTACGGCAATAAATGCCGCCTTCTTCCAAAGAGATTCCAAAACCCTAAGATACGCTTCCGAATCACTGCCTTTACCAAACGGAAAAGATCCATTTTCTTTGAGCAGGGCAGTCCCCACGTCCCCATAAGCAACTACACCTTCGCTGTTCATGGCGATAGTAACGATCTGCCTGTTATGAGCATCACCGTCGGCGTTACCCAAAACAGCGACACCTTGGCCCCCTTTGGAAAGGGCATCTCCTATGGTACCCACCAAAGCCGGGTAAAGACGTTGTTCGTTTAGGCGATGTAGCACATCACCATAAAGGTGCAAAACTTCCCCCGGTGGTGCCTGGGTTTTGCCTGTATGACGACGGTAAAATGCCTCCGCCGGGCTATCTTGCCATGGCTCTTCCCTATTGAAAGCCATGCGGGCCATCCGGTTGGCACTCAGACGTGACCCGGAACCGATGGTGAGATAACCGCTTTCAGTGCCCGGTGAGGAAGCCGTATTTACATTCATCAGTGCTACAGCACTTTTTTTCATAAGGGAGGATAGGACCGGACCGGAAAAATTTAGCAGATCCCCGTAGGTTACTTTATCCAGGGTAATGAGGATGACACGATTTGCTATTTCTTCCTCCTTTACCTGCCTGTCCGAAGATTTTTTCTCGCCTGCGGCGTTAAATTCTTGTTCCACACCGCCATTTTCATTGTCTTTGACCCCTGCCCAACATTCATGCCCATGATCTTGGCCGGCGAAAACAAAATTCCTTTTTCCATTGAATAAGCAACTGGCGGTCAAAAGCAAACACGCGATAAAAACATAAACCGCTAACCGCAAGATGCATTTCCGGAACATTTTCATCTTCCTGCCAAAAAAGAAGGCCGGCTTTATTTTTCGTAACAAAATCAAAATTTTTTTCATAGTACCTTCCGAGCTTGCTTTAACAAAGTATCCTTTTGCGTTATAATTTCCTTAATATGTAGTTTTTATGTAATTTGGAGGTTTGCAAAGTGAAAATTGTTATATTAGGCGGTTCCGGTGACATGGGTGCTGCAACGGTCCGCGACCTGCTCGAATTTACCGATGTACAACAAGTTACAATTGCTGCCCGCAATGCCCGCCCAGCCGAAAAACTGTCCAGGGCAATCGGCGATCCGCGCCTGGCTGTACAAAAAGTTGATGCCGCTTCCCACACCGATCTGGTCCGGATTATGAAAAAACATGACGTCGTCGCGGGGGCCTTGGGGCCCTTCTATCTTTGGGAAAGGCCCCTGGTAGAAGCAGCCCTTGCTGCCGGGGTGGATTATGTAAGCATATGTGACGATCATGACGCTGTACAAAATGTGCTTGCGCTTGACCAAGCTGCAGCAAAAAAAGGACAAAAAATCCTCACCGGGCTGGGATGGACTCCCGGCATTACCAGTATACTTGCCCGCAAGGGATACGATGAGCTCGACAATACAGATAATATTCGCATATATTGGGCCGGAAGCATTGGTGATTCCCGTGGATTGGCTGTTATTTTACATACCTTGCATATTTTTACCGGTAAGGTTACCTCTTTCCAAAATGGAAGATTTGTGGAAATTTGGGCCGGTTCGGGGAAAGAATCCGTTGATTTTCCAGCGCCGCTTGGCAAAATCACTACCTTTCACTTGGGCCACCCGGAACCGGTAACACTGCCTCGCTACTTGACGGGCATCAAAGGAGTCACCCTCAAAGGGGGTCTTGCCGAAAATTACCTGCATTACCTGGCAAAATTGATGGTGATGTTTGGCCTTACCTCTACGCCCTTCGGGAAGCAAAAGCTGGGGGAACTAATGAAAAAAATGCTGCCGTTTTTTCCTACAAAAAAAGACCGCAATTTTTCCGGGGCCAGAGTGGACATCGAAGGAACACGCAACGGCAAGAAGATTCAGGTTTCTTATGCGGTTGTTGATCGGATGAGAAGATTGACCGGAATCCCTTTAAGTGTTGGTGCCTACATGATGGGCCAAGGAAAAATCAAACGCTGCGGTGTCTTTGGGCCGGAGGCAAAAGGGGCAATTGATCCCGGTATATTTTTGCAAGAACTGGCCCGCCGCGGCATTAAAATAGAACACCGGGAAACTCTGCTTTAGCCAGTCGAATAGAATTTGGCGGGTAGGTTTTTTTCTTTTTAAGGAAATGCTTATTTTTAAACAACATTGCCATATTTTTGCCATGCGTATGGAAAACCGGTGAAAAGATAAAAAAAGGATGCCTTGTAAGCGTTGATTACATCGGCATCCTTACTGGTTAAGATTGGTACGCCTGGCAGGAATCGAACCTGCGGCACCCGGATTAGGAATCCGGTGCTCTGTCCCCTGAGCTACAGGCGCACGCTGTATTGCTGTATTATTATTTTACTACGAATAGCGATTCTATGCAAG
>JAAZMP010000203.1 GCA_012798755.1 Bacillota bacterium | reverse complement strand
GTATCACCAATTTTCAATTCTCTGGTGTGGGGAATCCTATTGTTTCTGTTTGCTATAATATAGTCTTGATAGACTTTAAATGGGAGTATAAATTCTTCCGGGGAATCTGACTCCATAAAAACGTATTCATTTCTTTTTCGACCCGGGCCGGATATTTTCATAAAGCCTTCTTGATATTTGCCAGTCGGCTCTTCTTTTATATCCTCTACTTTGTTGCCGGCCAGTTTTACAAAAACTTTCTTCCCATTTTTATTAACTTTATTTTTATATCCGGCAAATTTATTATGGGGAACCTTATATGCTTTCATTTTTTTAACTTGCCCTTGTGTTCCTTCTTTTGCGGGTACCCTTTCAATCAATCCGGCGTAAAGTTCTCCTTCGTACTTACTTGGAACCTCCCTTTTTCCTAAAAGCCCGCCTTCAAATACACCAAAACAGGAATTAGTTGCTGCTTCAAACACGTTCCTGAGCATACCCCTTAAGCTGGTAGCGGGAATCGCTTTTTTCTCTTGGCCATTCTCATCTCTTAATTTAAAAAATCGATACGATTTGTGAGCCGAGCATTTTTCTCCGATAAACTCGGAATCAGATACAAAGATAGGGGTTTTGGCCTCCAAAACACAGTCAATTTTCCCGGTTAAGCCAATATACCTATCATGCGGCGGCGGGGTGCAGCGTCCTAGAAGTTTTGCTTGCGGCGATTCTTCTTCCCTTTCGATAGGAGATAAACAGCGGACAAAATTATAGGGGTTGAGAAAGCGATAATCTTCACTCACGGTCATGACCTCCCTTAAGTTTGGTAAACCAAACGAACGAACTGTGCCCTTGTTCACTAAAAACCTTGTACTTGATCTTTACCCGCTGAGGTCTGTGATCAATGGGATATGCCGGTCTGGCTTTGGCAACCCTGTCTTCATGCCAAATGCTTTTCCCGGCCTTCTCTCCCCTGTATTTACCCCAAAGAAAAGCTTCTTTTTCTTCCCAGAAAAATTCTTTGTTTGCATTGTTTTTTTCTGCCCAAAAATCTTCCGTTTTATAAACCTCAGCTATTTTCGGGGGTAGGTTTTCATTGCCGATATATCGCCAATGAATTACGGGGAAGTCATGCCTTATATCTAAGTCGCCGGATTCGCCAAAGATACGTAACCGGTGAAGCATCTTCGGATCCAAACTATCATAGCTAGTAAAACCTTTCTTGAATTTGATTTTATTATGTGTCTCAATAATCGCATAGGGCATTCCGAGGAAATTCCACCGAGCAATAAAATCCTGCCATTTTTCCGGCCCTAATTTACCCCCCCAAATTTGGATCTGATGTCGGGTAAGCTTTTCTTCGGACAATAATTTATCGACTTTGGTCATATTGCCACCTCCTGGGGTAAAGAGTAAATAGGTCCCCGGTAAAATAAGTGTCTGTCTGAGGAATAAACTCTTCTTCTCTTCTAAAGGCCAAAAGTTTTTTCTGAAAATCCGCAACCCAATCCGAAGCGGGTTCCCCGCTGATTGCAGTTAAAGCATTTAAAGTCAAAGTCTCCGTGTGGAAAAGGCCCTCCCGTGAATCTTGTCCCTCTTTTAATTTTCCGGGCAAATCATCTTTGGAGACCGCACCAAGCTTCATGTGAAGAGT
>JAAZMP010000202.1 GCA_012798755.1 Bacillota bacterium | reverse complement strand
TAACTATTGGGTAGAACAGGGCTGTCCCACTGCTGAAAATCGTGCTACCGAAGCCTGGAAAAAGAGACTTGAAGAGTACCAACCACCAGAACTAGATAAAGATCAAGAAAAAATACTCGATGAGCTGTTACCAAAAGAGTACCGATAAACAAAAGGTGACGAAGATAGGGCGATCCTTAAATCATCAAAGATGGTCTGCTTTGTTCAACATCAAGCAATTAGGTTAAGAAAGGGTGTGTAATATGTTCAAAGGTTTTGATCGCAAAACATTAATGCAGTTCATCATTTTGGCTTTCAGCGGCGAAGTGGTTTTCTACGTCATCTTCGGTTTTAGAACATCATATTATATGGCGTTACTTGAAGTTCTGGGCATTAACAATGAGCAATTTGGTTTAGTGATGACGGTTTACGGTTGGATCGCCGTGGTTGGTTACTTGGTAGGCGGATATTTAGCAGACAAAATATCTACTAGAGTGCTGATGTCTACGACATTTCTCTCAACTAGTATCTTGTATTTTATATACGGTCTTTTCCCTTCTTATGCCATTCTTATGGCCGTGTTCATTGGTTTTGGTTTCTCAACTTCATTTACGTACTGGGCTGCCCTGCAAAAAGCGACCCGTATTATTGGTAGGAAGATCGGTTCAGAGAGCAAGGCCTTTGGGTTTTTGCAAACAGGACGCGACCTTTTCGGTGTGTTTACCATTGCCGTATCAGTAGTCGTTTTTAACCAAATTGTCAATTTGGTGTTTGGCCTTAGGTTTGTAATTTGGTGGTTTGCGGCATGGTTGTTTATCTTTGGGATAGTCTCCATATTTGTATTTGATAGAGAACCGGACCCTGAAGCGATGAGCGATAAGGATTTTTTTGGTCACCTTTTCGAGTGTGTCAAGAATCCAAACGTATGGCTTTGCACATTGATGGCCTATGGTGGGTTTTTCTTGGGGATTGGACGAAACCCGAACATAGTTCTAGTGGATATACTTGGTATGAGTCACGGCAATGCTGCTTATGTAACCTCAATACTAAAGTATCTTTTGCTTATAGGGGCATTTGCCACGGCTTTTATTGCCCAGAGATTCGGCCCTAGTATAGTTCTTTTTTACAATACGATTCTTCAAATGCTTACTGCAGCTGCAACGATATATTTACTGATATACCCGAACCTTTACGCCTACATTACCATTATGGTCCTCCAGCAAATATTGGTTGGTTCTTTCAGGTGCCAAAAGTTTGCAACTATTAGAGAGGGAAGGGTGCCTATGCATATATCGGGTGCAGCTTTAGGGTTTATCTCATTCGTGATTTATACTTCTGATGCTTGGCCCTACGCAGTATTTGGACGATGGATGGATCAATTAGGCTATGTTGACGGGCTTATCAAGATCCATTATCTCTTAATTGCTATGGGCATGATTACAATCATATCAACGATTGTCTTCCGCATTGTTAATAAACAAAACATCAAAGATGTTCTTGAAGAGGAGAAGCAAAAAAGACTAGCACTTGAGGGTTAACATTAAACACTGGCGGCCCACCATTAAAGCGATGGTGGGCCGCCAGTGGATAAAAATATTTAGCAAATGCCTTAATTAGAAACGCAACCATTCAGGCTTGCATAGGTTGGCTTTAATCTTGGGATTAGGCCGGGCAAGGACAAGAATGCAAGGCGGAAAATGTTGTTCGGCAGAAAAACACATTACAGGTTTAAAGCCAACCGATTTTCATAGCAACGCAGGTAAAATTCAAAGCATCAATGGCTGTCTTCTCAAAGAAATTGGGGGATACAATGATAATCCAAGTATTTGAGATTTTATTACAGAGGAAAGATTTTTTTATTAACCTTGTATGGCAGCATATAGCCCTGACTGGCATCTCTGTTTCTATAGCTATGGTAGTCGGCCTATTATTAGGTATTCTTATCAGCGAGTATAGAAAACTCTCTTTTTTAGTGCTGGGTGTAACTAATGCAATCTATACGGTACCAACAATTGCGTTGTTTGGTATGTTAATGTGGTTAACTGGCATAGGCAACACAACAGCTGTTATTGCGCTGACGGTTTACGCTCTTCTCCCAATGGTAAGAAACACTTATACAGGGATAACAACAATTGACTCTTCGATCATAGAGGCAGCTGTGGGCATGGGCAGTACAAATTTTCAACTACTTTATCGAATAAAGTTACCTTTGGCGGCACCTGTAATTATAACAGGCATACGGAATATGGTGGTGATGACCATAGCCACAGGCGGCATTGCTGCGTTTATTGGAGCGGGTGGTCTAGGTGTTGGCATCTATAGGGGCATTTCATCAAACAACACCGCTTTGACATTAGCGGGGAGCCTTCTTATTGCTTTAATGGCGCTTTTTGCCGATTACCTAATGGGTTTGTTAGAAGGATTGATTAAAAAGAAAAGGAGAATGCCGCAATGAAAGGAAAGGGAATGCTAAAGGTTAGTCTCCTTGTTTTGGTGTTACTCTGTAGTGGGCTACTTATATCTTGTACGGGTGGTCAGGAAAACAGGGTAATAATTGGGGCTGACAATACGGCAGAAGAAGCCATTCTAAGCGAAATGCTTAAATTGTTAATTGAGCATCATACTGATATAGAAGTGGAACTTGTAGGTGATCTTCGGGGAGGAGAAACGGTCTTACATCCTGCAATACTGAGTGGCGAAATAGATATGTATCCTGAATATACAGGTACGGCATGGAAATTCATTTTAAAAAGAGAGGATATTCCTGAAAGGGATGAGTTAAATGCTGAATTATTTGCCCATTACGAAAAAGAGTTTAATATAAAATGGGTAGGACTTTACGGTTTTAATAATTCTTATGGATTGGGATTATACAAGCCAATAGCTGAAGCTTACAACATAAAGACATACTCAGATTTAGCAAAGCATTCCGATGAGCTGGTTTTTAGCTGTGGTGGTCGTTTTTTCGAAAGAGATGATGGGTTTGATGGGCTAGTCGAACTTTATGGGATAAAGTTTAAAAAAGTGGTAGAGATGGATCAAATTTTGGGTTATGATGCTATAAAATCTGAGGACGTAGACGTGATTTTGATATTTACTACTGATGGCCGCTTAGCAGACACAAACTTGGTTGTACTCGAAGATGATAAAAATTATTTTCCAAGCTACTTGGGCGGTACAGTTATCCGCATCGAGACGCTTGAAAAATATCCAGAACTCGAAGAAGTCCTTATGAAGATGAATAATATATTAACAGATGCTGAAATGCAAGAACTAAACTATAAAGTGGAAACGCTAAACGAGTCAGAAGAAAAAGTTGCAAGTGAGTTTTTACGCGCGAAGGGCATGATTTAGCAGCAAAGGGGTGGAGGTGCGCAATTGAGTAATTCGGGGGATGGTAGGTCGTCCGTAGAATTTAAAAGTGTTAGCAAGTTTTATGGTAAGATAAAAGCTCTTGATAACGTAAGTCTAAAAATATCAGAAGGTGAGTTTGTTACCATAATAGGCACCTCGGGTTGCGGTAAGACCACTTTGTTGAAAACTGTTAATGCTTTGGTTGAACCAGAAAAAGGTACCGTCATTGTAGGGGGAACAGATATAAAAAACACAAACCATATTAAACTTAGAAGAAGCATCGGTTATGTTATTCAAGATGTTGGTTTGTTTCCCCATATGAATGTTATGAAAAACATTGCATACGTTCCCTCCTTAGTTGGAAGGGCTGGCAAAGGTTATGGAAAAAGGGACATTTTGTACCTTCTTGATGCAGTAGGGTTAGAAGAAAGCTTACTGGAACGTTATCCTGCCGAGCTTTCAGGAGGACAACAGCAAAGAGTTGGGATAGCTAGGGCCCTTGCAATGAAACCCCGCATACTTTTAATGGATGAACCTTTCGGCTCAGTTGATGAAATCACAAGGCAAAAACTACAAGATGAAATAATTTCAATTCGCCAAAACCTTGATTGTACAATTTTATTTGTTACCCACGATATTGATGAAGCTATCAAATTAAGCGATAGGTTAGTAATTATGGATAGGGGTGAAATTATACAAGTTGGCAATGCCCAGTCGATCTCTAGTGATCCCATCAATGATTATGTTGATAGGTTAATTAACAGGCAATAGCACAATCTTTCGACTTTCATCACTTAAAACGATCATCGCTACCTAAAAGTCAAAATGGTGAAAAGAATATTAATGGGAGAAGATAAAAATGATTATCATTGGAGAAAAAATTAATGGTACAATCGCGAAAGTAGGCAAAGCCATTGTAGAAAAGGATGAGGAATATATTAGGGAGCTAGCTGTTAGGCAAGCTAAGGCTGGGGCAGATTACATTGACGTATGCGCTGGGACATCGCCAGAAATTGAAGTTGAAGTTTTAAAGTGGCTTATAAAGATAGTGCAAAATGCAGTCGATAAGCCACTGTGTATTGATAGTCCTAACCCTAATAGTATCGCGGCGGTAATAGGTGAAACTAACAAACCAGGCATTTTGAACTCTGTTTCCTTGGAAGGGAACAAATGCGAAGTTATTTACCCTTTGCTTCAGAACACAAAGTGGCAAGTAATAGGCCTCACCTGCGACGACAATGGGATACCATCTAATGTTCAGACAAGAATAGATATAGCAAGACAGATCGTTGAAAAAGCTGATAAATATGGTATCTCGCCTGATCGAATACACATTGATCCACTAGTTATTGCCCTTGCTACAGATAATAGTTCTCTAATAAACTTTGTTAATACCATGCAGGAAATCAAAAAAATGCATCCAGATCTTAAAGTAACCTCGGGGCTTAGCAATATATCTTTCGGGATGCCTATGCGTAGGCGGGTCAACCAAAGCTTTCTTTCTATTGCTATGTTTATGGGTATGGATTCTGCCATAATGGATCCTTGCGATAAAAAAATAATGGCAACATATTATATTACGCAAGCACTTTTGGGTAAGGATAAATTTTGCCGCAACCTATCAGTAGCTTATCGCCGCGGAAGTATTTAGAGGGGCTGAGATGAAGACCCACGGGTAAGGGATGGCAGATTCTCTGTCTTATCGCGTTAGCTGTTACCAGCGTTGTGAGCAGGCTCTGGTGTTGACTTTAATAAAAATGGGTCGCTAATGGGGTATCCGCTCGAAAGGTGTGGCAGGTGTTACCGGCGCAGCATGCTTGCCTAGAGAAGCGTAAAACCTTCCCACCACTCTACAAAAGAGAGAATCCCCATAGGATAGCAGCAAACACAACCGATGAGAAATGGTGGGCAATTAAACGTGCAATCAACCATGCCCCCTGGTCTGGGCGGCTCAGGAATATGTTTGGCATGACGAGACCCCGGGAGGCTGCCGAAAAAAGCGGCAGTTTCCCCGGGGATTTTTTCTTTCTAAATGTATCCTCGGATATGGAGGTATCCCTTTCCGGGTGACACTCAAGGGGGGGGATCTGTCCAAAATCAGTTGTTGCTCAGTTAAAACAGCTAATTTTTGTATGTGGTTGTTTTTCCAATCAGCCTGATAACATTTTGAGTTAATTTGGCCGTTTATAATTTCGGGCAGTTATTTTTTTGCTGTACATGGAGGCAACGCAAGTGCCTCGATTTTACCAGTTAGTTGACAAGGCTGTATCAGCTGTGGTATTTTTGACCTATTATCGGGCTCAGGCGCTGTATGTAACAAGCCCAAGGGATAGGGGTAAAGATGAAATACGATGTAGGTTTACCGGGAAGGATAATTATCGCCAGGGCGGACCACGGGGATGACATAACAGGCGGTATTAAAAAAATAATCGAGAGAGAAAATATTAAGACC
>JAAZMP010000201.1 GCA_012798755.1 Bacillota bacterium | reverse complement strand
GATCCCCTAAAATTTCGCTAAATTCCACCATTACAACGCTGTCACTGCCCGGCGGGAGCATGCCTCCTGTGGGAATGGACATGGTTTCACCGGGTTCAAGATTTCCCGGAGGTTTTTTACCCATGAGAATGTTGCCCTTAAGGGTCAGCAAAACGGGAATACTTTCCGAAGCACCGAAAGTATCGGAGCTGCGGACAGCAAACCCGTCCATTGTGGAACGTGCAAAAGAGGGGATTGGTTCTGCAGCAACAATCTCTTTTGCTGTAACACACCCCAGTGCATCCAAAAGTGAAATGTTTTCGATTTCCGTAAGTTTACCGTTTAAAGAATTAATGATCCGTTGTTGGGCCTCTTCGACAGTTAATACTGTAAGCAAACTAATTCCACCCTAATAACATTTTGCAGCGCCATGGCGGCTGTCCAAAGACAGCCCTAAAATAAACCTAGCTGGCATCCCACTATTTTTATTTTTAATTCATTACACAGTTTTCCCACCTCAGCTATGGGGCAATCACATTCCCTGGCAATCTTAAAAGCCATAACACAAGGCAGCCTGCCATTTGGTGAGGTTTCTTGCAACTTTTTTTTAACTTCTTCCATCGCTTTTCCTTAACCTCCCTCTTAACATCCCTATAAAGAAGAAACAAGCTAACTTTTAAGTTACATCATTCTTTTACCTTTGTCAATTACAACAAGTTATTTTTCCTACCCATTTTTTAATTTTTCTTAAGGTTCGATTTATAAGATTCACCTTGGGGTATATTCTCAGACTACTGGCTATAAATCCACTTTTGTGATATGTTAGTCAAAGGTAATATATTATATGGGGAGGTAAATATATGAGGGAGACCCCAACCGCTACCAAACAAAAAGCAGCTCCTTTGTTTACTTTAAATTTTGCTATCATCTGTATATCAAATCTTTCTATGTACATGGTTTTCTATGGACTAAATCCTACACTGCCCATTTATATCGAGCAATTTGGAGGAACAACAAAGATCGCCGGACTTGCTTTGACCTCTTTGACCCTGGCAGCAATTATCTCCAGGCCCTTTACCGGGTGGGGCGTTGATAAATACGGGCGTCGGCTGTTCCTAATTATCGGTCTTTTATTGTTCCTGCTGCCTTCTCTGGTTTTTATCTATATGATCCCCGTGCTATGGCTGATCCTATTTCGGTTTGTTCAGGGAATAGGGTGGGGTGTGGGGCATACAGCGGTAACAAATGTAGCCCTTGATGTCATTCCCCCGAAAAGAATGGGAGAGGGGTTGGGTTATTTCACCTTATTTACCAGCATTGCCACAGCTCTCTCTCCGCCCATTGCCCTATGGCTCATCTATCAACATTCTTTTCAACTTCTTTTCACTGCTTCTTTCTGGGTAATCTTTGGCACCCTAATAATAACTTTTTTTATACGGTATCCGAAAATTGAAAAGCCCCCGAAGGGAGAAAAACCGGTTTTTTTAGAAAAAACAGCGCTTCTTCCCTCCCTGGTTATACTTCTTATCATGTTTTCTTATACCGCAGTTGTTTCCTTTCTTGCCTTGTATGCCCAGGAGTTAGGCCTGCAGACTGCAGGATATTTTTTTACAGCCATGGCTTTTACCACCATGATAGCCCGCCCCCTATCCGGTTACATCGTAGATAAAACAGGACAGAAAGGTTTTAATATCTGCTTTGGGATAGGAACTATAGCACCTATTATCGCCCTTGTCATCCTGGCTTTTCTTGCTTCAACCCTACATCTGGTAATAGCGGGCCTGCTTTACGGCATTTGCCTGGGGTTTATCTATTCTACCATCTTGGTTCTTACCGTCCGCCGAGCTCCCCTAGAAAGAAAGGGCGCAGCCAATGCCACGTATTGGACGGCTGTAGATGTAGGAGTGGCAGGAGGCTCTATGTTTTGGGGCTTTCTTGCAGCGGGTCTAGGGTACCCGCTTATGTTCAGCCTGACTATTATCCCTCTTGGTATTGCCATTGTTATTTACTATAAATACAGGATAAGTAGCATAGCATAAAAGCAAAGGTCAGGCATAGCACCCATGGCTTACCCCTTTCCCAATATACAAAAAGGGACCAATAAATGCTTTGACTAATACCAAACTATACAGACATATTGATGGTAACGTTTTTTTCGTTGCAAAACTTTATGATACATCCAGCCTATCATAACTGGTTATTCATTTAAAAAGGCCTTCGTTCCTAAAGCTGTTTAATGCTTTTTTCATCGGAACGAGGCCTATGGGTAATACAGAATAAAAAGCAGCTGGAGTTATTTTCCTGTAAAATTTGGTTTGCGTTTCTCTAATAAAGCTTTTATTCCTTCTACCCGATCATCCGTAGCAAAAGCAATAACAAAACTTTCAATTTCGAGATTGGTAGCAGAGGACAGATCCATTTGCATACCAAGGTTAACAGTTTTCTTCATCATTTTCATAGCTACTGTAGGTTTGGCAGCCAGTCTTTTGGCCAGTTCTTCTGCATCAGCCAGCAATTTTTCGGGGGGAACAACTTTGTTAACCATACCATATCGTTCAGCAGTCGCTGAATCAATGGTATCACCTAAAAAAAGTAATTCTTTAGCACGGGCAACACCGATTAACCGGGGAAGACGTTGTGTCGCTCCTCCTCCGGGAATAATCCCCAGGTTTATCTCCGGCTGGGCAAATTTGGCATTTGTACCGGCAATGCGAAAATCACAAGTGAGGGCCAGTTCGTACCCTCCACCCAAAGCAAGACCGTTAATAGCAGCAATAGTTGGCTTGTTTAAATTTTCAAATTTGGTAAAAGCGGAAAGAGCCAAACAATTAAAATCATAAATTTCTACAGGGGATAGTTTTGTTATTTCCGCTATGTCAACGCCGGCAGCGAAGGCTTTTTCTCCGGAACCGGTTATAATAACTGCTTTTATTTCTGTGTCATCCTCCAAGGCGGTGATTATTTTTTTCAGTGCACGAAAAACAGCACTGCTGAGGGGGTTTAAAGGGGGTCTGTTTAAAGTTAAAAGAGCAATGTTATTTCTTTTTTCAACAGTGATTACATTTTCAGACATTCCATTCGCTCCTTTTAAGAACTTACTTATTCGTAATTATACCAACCGGCACCAGTTTTCCGGCCCAACCTTCCAGCTCTTACGAGCGCCTTTAGAGCTTGGGGAGGGTTCCAGCGGACCTCTTTGAATTCTTCATAAAAATATTCGGCTACAAAATGGCCTATATCAATTCCCCCAAAATCTTGCAGTTCAAATGCGCCCATGGGATGGTTAAGACCAAGCTTTACAGCCTTATCAATATCTTCTATTGTCGCCACCCCTTCTTCCAGTAGGCGGATTGCTTCGAGATATTGGGCCATCATGAGACGGTTGACAATAAAACCGGGGTAATCCCTTTTTACTTCTACCGTAGTTTTACCCATTTTTTGAGCTACTTCAGATACAGCTTTTACTGTTTCATCGCTGGTGTAGTAACCCCTGATAACTTCTACCAGCCTCATTATAGGTGCAGGATTAAAAAAGTGCATTCCCGCAACGCGCTCCGGCCTTTTGGTAGCATTAGCCAATATCGTAATTGACATTGAAGATGTGTTAGAAGCCAGATAGGTTTCCGGTTTACAAATACTGTCTAATTGCGAAAAGGCCTTTTTTTTCAAATCCAAATCTTCTATGATCGCTTCAATAACCAGATCAACATCGCCAAAATCTGTCAGATCGGTACTTTTAACGAAATTGCTTAACACTTGTTCTTTTTGTTCCGGGGTCATTTTCCCTTTTTCTATGCTTACACTTAAAAAAGAATCCATGCGATCCAGAGCTTTGTCAACAAAGGACATCTCCACATCGTTAAGTACTACCTGATATCCGGCCTGGGCAGCAATTTGTGCTATACCGCCCCCCATGGCTCCGGCTCCCATGACGCCAATCTTAGAAATTTCCATTTGAAATACCCTCCCCTGTTTAATATCCTGATAATATACTCCTTTTTTTTACTTGAACAAATAACAAAAACTTTTCCCAAAACTCATGGTAGACAGCCATTTATCTTTTTGGAGACTTGAGTGTCTGCTTAATAATATCATACTATTTTACACAATTCAACTAGAAAAAACGACAAATTACAAAGCTTTCCAGTATCACAAACTCCAATAAACCTTCGATGTTATTAAGTTTTTTCTGAGAACAAATATATACTTAGAACTAAAAACGTTAAAAAGGAAAAAGATCACACCAATTATTATGCCATACAAGTTAAATTCATTTATGTTTTAAGCAGGAAAAAAGTCGTCCGATCAGAATAGAATTAGTGGTAAGCATATTTAAATAGGATCAAAGCAAATACACGGTTGCGTTAAAAAAATATTCTGTATAATAGAATTATGCAATGTATTTGCAATTCTAAAATCTTACAACTTATAATGTAATGTCAGGAACAATAAAAAGGATCTCCCGCTAATACATTGGATGATAATATGAAATTTAATAAACAAAATATAACTGTTATGCAACCTAAAGATTCATCAAGCTATTAAACTATCATTAAACTGTTAAACTATTATAGTAATCAGGTGTTTCTACCAGGAAAAGTATTAGAATTCAAGGATACAAGCAGTGTTCTAACAAGATCTGTTTTAATTGGAACGTTTTGCGTTTTAAGATTTCTTTTAAGCAGTTTATTTAAATGCGATATTATAATCTAACAAAAAGTCTTATTACTGCATAAACATGGCAAAAGTGTTTGGCTTTATAAAATAGAAGAAAAGGTGATGTGTATGCTTGTCTAGCTAAAAAATTTTGGAAACAGGAGGAACTTTTTCAAAAAAAATAAAATTGAGGTGGGTTTAATGAAAAAACGTTGGTTTTTTGTGTTTGTTGCGCTCATGATAGCTGTTTGTTTAGTCGCAACCGGTTGCGGCGAACCGGAAGACGTTGGAGTAACCGAGGAGCCCGGTGAACCTGCTGCAGAGGCAGAAGAAGAAGTCATAACTCTCATCGCACAAAGTGCCTTTCCCCGGGGTGACATCGGGGGGGATGCCCTGGCCTATTTTGCTGAAGTAGCCGCAGAATACAGCGATGGTACGCTACAAATCGATACGTTTGCAGAGCCCGAAGTTGTCGCTATGTTCGAGGTCCCGGATGCATTAGTTGAAGGCCTGATAGATATAACGCAAGCACATGCAGGGCTTTGGTCCGGCCGTGGCATGTATGTCGGAGACGTTGAATTCGGTTTGCCCTATGGATATGTCATTCCCGAAATACCTGATTTTAAAGGCAAAGCGGAAGAAATTCTCCGCTTCTTTTACGAAGATGGATTTCTTGACATTCTAAGAGAAGAATATGCCAAACAAGGTATACACTGGTTGGGAATAAATACTTTTGGCCCCGTGGGGCATTTTAATGCAACCGAAAAGGCCGCAAAGGCACTTCAAGGAACGCCGGATGATCTTAAAGGCCTTGTCGTAAGAACTGACTCCACATGGATGGAATGGAACCACAAGGTAGGCATGGTGGGACAAGACATGGCGCCCGGAGATGCCTACACCGGCCTTCAGACAGGCACGCTGGATGCTCACATCTGGGATGTAAGCGCCTACCTGGGCATGGGCTTTGAGGAAGTGGCCCCCTATATGGTTCTTGGTACAGAAAATGAGCACAGCCTGGGCAATACCGTGATGAGCCTTGCTGTCTGGGAGAGCTTAAGCCCCAAACAGCAGGATGCACTAACCAAAGCTGCCGAAGATTATTTCTTTAAAACTGTGGATCTGTACACCGAGGCCTTGGAAGAGCTTCAAGAAAAAATTGATAAAGGTGAGATCATACAGGTTCATATGAGCGATGAAAACCTCGAACTTCACAGGAAAACAGCTTACGAACTTTGGGATGAAATGGGCGCCAGGGATGAAGCATCAACAAAGGCTGTAGAACTGTTCAAGAAGTGGCGGGGAGTAGAATAAAAATAGAATAATTAGAATAATTTACTTAAACCACAGGTGATTTTACTACAAAAAGTCCTATTGCTTTGCCAGGAAAATTAATTCCCACTTTTGTAAACAAAAGGCACAGCAATCGGTAGTCCAACACCCTTTGCCCGTTACTTTGAATATTATTTTCCGTACCCAGCAACCAACAAGGGTAAAACAACATTTATGCAGTAGAATCACAGGTAGATCCATACAATAAATCATAAAGTTATCCGGATACACGGGAAAGGTGCTAACTTTAGTATCCGACCGTGTATCCGGATTCATGTTTTACGTTTCTCACATAAGATTACAAAAGCTTCCACCAAGGAGGTTTAAAAAAATACATGAAAAAACTTTTTACTTATGTGGACTGGTTTACTGAAAAAACAAGCAACTACATCCAATTTCTTGTTCTAGTCATGATGTTGATCGTAGTTATTTCTGTAGTCACCAGATATTTTTTGAAAATCGGTTTCATCTGGGCACTCCCCATAAACAGGCAACTTTGGGGGGTTTTTATTCTTTTTGCCGGATCTTACACCATGTTGATGAACAGGCATCTCAACATTGAGGTCCTCACCAGCCGGCTTCCCTTTGCAATACAGTTCTGTTTAAAAATACTAAATTTGCTCATTTTCATTTCTGTTTTAGGCATCATTATCTGGCAAAGTAGCAAGGTGGCTCTAAATTCTGTACTGTTAAGAGAACTTTCTCAGGGGACGCCCAAGATACCTCTTTACACTATTAAAACAGCAATACCATTGCTATGTGTTGTTTTCCTCTTCCAGGGCATCGCTTCTCTTCTGCGCGGGTTTCATGAGAAAGAATCCGATGAAGAGGGGGTTGACTAAATGGGAACAGGAGCATATACCATAATTCTTTTTGGCGGTCTTCTGCTGATGCTTTTTTTGGGGATAAACATCTTCACCGCCTTAGGGTTTGTCGGCATAGTCGTTATACTCATGGTTAGGGGCCTTAACGGCCTTGTAATGGTAGGTACCACTACCTACAGCGTTGTAACAGATATTACCTTTATGGCCATACCCTTTTTCGTACTTATGGGTAACCTACTGGTCCACTCCGGTATATCCGATCGGCTCTTTACCGCCTTAAATAGATGGCTGCACAAACTTAAAGGCAGCCTGGCGGTAATTTCCATGCTGGTCTGCATTGTTTTGGCCATGTGCAGCGGGTTCACCCCGGGGTTTGTCACCATGGCACTCATTGCCGTACCAGCCATGTTGCAACGAAACTACAACAAACACCTGGCCATAGGCAGCGTGATGGCCGGCGGTATTTTAGGGGATGTCATTCCCCCTAGCTTGATGCTGATAGTCATCGGTTCAGTCACCAGGGTATCGATCGGCAAACTATTTATGGGCGCCTTCATACCCGGTTTTTTATGTGCAGGTGTCTATATCTCCTACATATTGATTAGATGCTACCTCCAACCGGAAATGGCCGGCAGTGTAGTTGAGGAAAAATATACCTGGCACGAAAGATGGGAATCGCTGCGGGAGGTTATATTACCGTTGCTGTTGGTTATCGCCGTTTTGGGAGCGATCCTATTTGGGATAGCAACTCCTTCGGAAGCCGCCGCCGTTGGCGCCTTCGGTGCCATGCTTTGCTGCCTGTTATACCGTAAATTCACCTATGAGGTGATCTCCGAATCCTGCAAGGAAACGCTCTTAATTACCGGAATGGCTCTCTGGATAATCCTTACTGCCACTTTTTTCGGCCAGGTTTATACCAGTGCTGGTGCTCAGAAGATGATCTTGAACATAATAGGCAACCTGGAAGTTAACCGTTGGCTCGTCATCTTAGCCATGCAAATTATCCTTTTTATCCTGGGCATGGTTTTAGACGATATCGCTATCATTACTATTTGTGCCCCGATCTTCATGCCCATAGCTGTTTTGTTGGGATTCAGCCCTATCTGGTTTGGCGTACTTTTTGTTCTGAATATGCAGATGGCCTATATGTCGCCCCCGTTCGGCTGGTGTCTGATTATGATGAAAGCACTCGCCCCACCGGAGATCAAAATGGAAGACATCTGGGTTTCGTCTTTGCCCTTTCTGGGCATGCAGGCACTTGTTTTGCTTCTCGTCATGTTTTTCCCAGTGCTGGCACTTTGGCTTCCGGAAATGATGGTTTAATAATAAAAAAACAACCGCCCTGTTATGCGCAAGATCGCCATATTATTTAAACAGTCGTCCTATGCGCCGGCGGCAGTCATTCTAGACATCAACAGGCATCATGTTAAAGGCCAAGCCTTTGTTTATAGTTTGCCCGGGTTGTTTTCCAAAAAAAGCCTGGACAAGCATCCTGTCAGTTGGAAGGCTGGGGCTACTTATTTTCCACAAAACGGATAGAAAAAATAGGCTCCAGCCTCTCCAGCTCTTGCAATATTTTGTAAGGAATAGGTTTGTCAACATGCAATACCATAAAAGCCTCGCCGCCAACATCCTTCCGGCCAAGTTGCATCCCGGTCAAATCAATGCCGTAATCCGCCAACACGGTTCCCACTTTCCCTACCACGCCAGGCTGATCTAGATGCCTGCTAACCAACATGTAACGGGAAGGGATAACCCAGGTGGAATAATCGCCGATCTGCACGATACGGATGTCATTCCCCTCAAAAATTGTACCCCCTATAGTAAAAGTCTGTTCTGTGGTTGTTACCTTAACAGTTACCAGATTATTAAAACCGGATGTGTTTTTGCTGGTTGCCTCCCTGACCTTTATTCCCCTCCGGCGAGCTGTTAAGCGAGCACTTACAAAATTTACGCTACTGCTTACCATTATCCGCAGAAATCCTACCAAAAAAGAAGTGGTAAGCGTGGTAACCGGGTAGTTGGCAATTTCACCGCTATACGTTATTTCAATTTCTTTTACCCTGCCACCAAAAACTTGCATATAAAAGCTGCCCAAGATTTTCATTAAGGGAATAAAAGGCTGGACTTCGACCGAAAGTTCCGGGGGCAACACAGATACATTGATAGCCAAGTGCGTAGGTTTCCCTTTCAAAACCTGGACAACCTGTTCCGCCACCTGTAAGATCACATTTTCCTGGGTTTCCTTGGTAAACGCTCCAAAATGGGGCGTAGCAATAACTTCCTTTAGTTGCCAAAGAGGATTGCCGGCGGGCCTTTCCTTATCAAACATGCTCAAGGCTGCACCGGCTACTCTCCCGTTTAAAATAGCCTGGCAAAGAGCTTCTGCATCAACCAACCCCGCATAGCCACAGCTGATGAGACGGACTCCTTTTTTGATTCTTGCCAGTTCTTTGGCCCCCAGTATACACTGTCCGGCCAAATCCCCGGAAAGGTGTATGCTGATGAAATCAGCCTGTGCCAAAACTTGCTCTAAACTTGCCGGTACAACCCCCAGTTTTTCCGCTTGTTCCACAGACAGGTAGGGATCACAGACCATTACATTCATACCAAAAGCTCTGGCCCTTGAAGAAACTTCGCTGCCGGTGGAATTAAATCCGATAAGACCAAGGATTTTTTTATACAGCTCCACTCCCTTAAACTTGCCTTCCTGCAATTTGTCATCTATGAGATTTTTATTGGAAAAAGATACATGGCGCGCCAATTCCAACATTAACAGCATGGTATGTTCAACTTCTGATATAACATATCCTTCAGGGGCATCAAGCACCAATATTCCCTGTGAGGTAGCCTTGGCAATATCAATATTGTCAGCCCCCATGCCAACACGCCCAATTACCTTTAGCTGCCTGCCGGCAGCAATCGTTTCAGCATCTACTACTGTACCATCGCTGACCAACAGGGCATCGTAACTGCTTATAGCCTCCTT
>JAAZMP010000022.1 GCA_012798755.1 Bacillota bacterium | reverse complement strand
GCGGTTATAAAATCGTAGCGGGCAAAGTACGGCTGCATGTGCATTGGTTTCCATAGGGGCCTGGATTCGATGTTTTCAGCCTCCAGGGCTTCTATGATGTCGAGGGGTTTAACGGGTCCGTTTAGGGTTAGGCAGCTTAGCCAGTAATTGGGTTTGTTCCAGTCGTTGACGGGCATAAACTGCAGGCCTTCGAGTGAGCTTAGTTTTCTTTTATAATATTCAAAGATATACTTTTTTTTCGCTACTCTTTCGTCCAATACTTTGAGCTGGCCGCGGCCGATGCCGGCCAGGACATTGCTTAGTCGATAGTTATACCCCAATTCACTGTGTTGGTAGTGGCGGGCCGGGTCTCTGCTTTGGGTGGCCCAAAATCTGGCCTTGGCTATTTCTGCTTCATCGTTGGAAACAAGCATGCCGCCGCCGGAGGTGGTGATGATCTTGTTGCCGTTAAAGCTGTATATACCGTACTGGCCGATGGTGCCGGTATGTTTTCCTTTGTAACAAGTGCCTAGGGATTCGGCAGCGTCTTCGATTACCGGGACGTTGTATTCATGGCATGTTTCCATAATCTGATCCATATCGGCGGAGAGGCCGTAAAGATGGACGATCAGCACTGCTTTGGGAAGTTTACCTAGGGCCTTATATTTTGCAAAGGCTTTTTTAAGTGCCAAGGGACACATATTCCAAGTCTTATAATCACTGTCAATAAAGACAGGGATGGCGTTCTGGTAGATGATGGGGTTGGCTGTGGCGGAAAAGGTTAGACTTTGGCAAAAAACGATGTCGTCTTTTTCGACTCCGGTCGCTTTTAGTGCCAGGTGGAGTGCTGCCGTCCCGGATGATAGTGCAGCAGCATGTTTTGCCCCTACTTTGGCGGCCAGTTCTTTTTCAAATTCGTTGACGTTCGGTCCCAAGGGAGCAATCCAGTTTGTTGCAAAAGCTTCTTTTATGTATTCCATTTCAAAACCTTCAGCGCTCATGTGGGGCGATGAAAGATAGATCCGATCTGCCATTTTTTTGTTTCCTTCCGTTTTTGCGACATACTTGCGACATAGGGGTGCAACACAGCAACACAGCAACACAGCAACACAGGGGGACGTACCTTTTGTGTTGTTACAATGTTTTTGCCATTACTACAAATGATCAACACAATAGGTATGTTTTTATGGTCTTTACATGCTGAATCGCTTCAACAACACAAAAGGTACGTCCCCCTGTGTTTTCAAGTATTGTTTTGAAATATATGGTTATGTATTTTATTCAACAAGCATAAATAAAATCCTGCCAATTATAGAATATTGTTTCAGTTTACGATAAAATTAGTGCTTCCCATCCAAATGAAGCTAATTTAGCATATTTCTGTACCGCTGGATGTATTTCTCCTAAAACCTTCACTTACGGCCTGGACAGGAGGTGGAAACAACTTCCATGCTATCCTTGATAAGGTGTCAGGGGGACGGTTCTCTGTCACCTTAGTTACTTTTTAAAATAAGATCACAGCATTATCGGAGTGACAGAGAACCGTCCCCCTGACACAAACCATACATTTTGTTTGTCCGGATATCGACAAGCCCTTCTTCGCAAATTCTGAGAAAGGGAATGGCGGGGGTGGTCAAAGTTATCAAAGTAAGGTGGATATCCTGGAAAGGGGCACCCAGACCGGCGGCGGCACTTTGAAATCTTTGGGTTTTTTGCAGAAGTGTTTCGATGGGAGCATCGGACAGGCATGCCGCAATGGGAAGGGGCAGCTCGGCAAGCACCCGGCCATCAGCGCAAACGACTGCGCCGCCTTGCATCTGCACAACCCTGTTGACGGCCAAGGCAAGATCTTCATCGCTTGCACCGACCGCAATGATGTTTGCCAAATCCCAAGCTGCACTGCTGGCCAGCGCCCCTTTTTTTAGTTTAAACCCTTTGATAAACCCGACAAATTTTGTTCCCTGCGGGCATAAAAAATCTATGGCGGTTACTTTGAGCAGATCTTGCTTTGGGTTGGAAATCAGCTTTCCCCGGGAAACCGGGGCCTCTAAGCGTATTTCCTGCGTTACCAGTTCCGGCACCATTTTGATAACTCTTACCGGCACGGAACCTTCTGCTTTCGGGGAACTAACCGCAAAATCCTCCGGTGTAAAGGTTGGGGCAAGGCGCATACTTTGCCGTGTCCATTTTGGGAAAGTATGTTTGCGGGGCTGGATACGCAGTTTATTGTTTTGCGCAACAATTTGCCCGTTGCTAAGCACATACTCGGCCTTTATTTCCTGCAGGTTCGGTATGATTACAATGTCTGCAAATTTCCCCGGGGCAATTCCGCCCAGGTGATTATCCAAATTAAAGTATCTGGCGGGATTTATGGTCACTGCCTGTATGGCCGAAATAGGATCGAAGCCAAGGGCAATGGCCTTTTGCAAGATAACATCCATGTAGCCTTGCTCCACGACTTGTTTGATGGATGTTCCGTCAGAAGCTAAGATGAACTGATGCAGATCCAAACCCATATCTTTTATTTTGATGATAGCTTCCAAATCCCGGCGGGCTTCTCCTTCTCTGGCCTGAACATACATCCCCAAACGGAGCCTTTCCAGCACTTCCCCGGCGGTAATGGGTTCGTGGCATGAGCTAACACCGCTGGCGGCATAGGCAGCCAGCTTTTTTCCCTTGGCCCCTGCTGAATGGCCTGTAATTTTTTTTCCTGCCTTTAGTGTCTCTTCAAAAAGATCCAGAAGTCTTTGCTCCTGTTCGACCACCGACAGCCAATAAGTTTCCCCTAAACCTAAAATATCTGCGCGTTGGAGAAGCTCTCGTGTTTGCTTTCTGCCAATTGCTTCAGTTTTAAACCTGGGGCTAAGTGCAACCATGCCCGGCACAACGCTGAAAACTTTTACCGGCTGGTTTTTACATGATTCCAAAAAGGCCAGGATTCCCGGGTAACCCAGGGCAAATGCAATGTCGATCATTTCTGTAATGATGGTGGTTGTTCCTCCCCTGAAGGAATACCTGAGAAATTCATCTATAGTACAAAAATTTAGGTGGGTATGGCTGTCAATAAATCCAGGAACCATGGTTTTCCCCGTGGCATCAATTACTTTGGTACCTGTTCCTATTGCCTGCCGGGCATCTTCTCCAACATAGGCGATACGTTTTCCTTTTACCGCTATGGAATATCCTTCCAACAATTCCCCGGTATAAACATTTACCAGCGAACCGCCGGAAATTACCAAATCGGCTTTTTCTTCACCTAAGGTTACTTTTATTAATGTAGCTGTTTCATGCGAATCCGTCATAGTATCTCCTCCAAACAGTAGACAACACAGGGGAACGTACCTGTTGTAACACGGGGGGACGTACCTGTTGTGTTGTTGCAATATTGCTACCGCCACTATGATTGAGCAGCAAAGCAGGCATGCCCCTACCTTCTCATGTG
Organism: Bacillota bacterium; assembly: GCA_012798755.1. Lineage (GTDB taxonomy): Bacteria > Bacillota > Dethiobacteria > DTU022 > UBA8154 > UBA9862. Next base: position 68,475 of record JAAZMP010000022.1, on the reverse strand, counting down.
TTTCGAAATACCCCAACAACACAACAGGTACGTCCCCCCGTGTTTGTTGGAAATGCCCCCACAACACAATAGGTACGTCCCCCTGTGTTCCTCCCGGGAAACGCCCCTGTGTTGTGGCTTACTTTCGGGCAAGCCGGGCGGAATTGAGTACGACCAGCACGGAGCTTATGTGGTGAAACAAGGCTGCCAGCCAGGGTGTCAGGATCCCTGCTGTTGCCAGCGCAATGCCCGCCACATTAAAACCGATAGCCCAGGCATAATTTTGCTTGATAACGCGGATTAGCTTCTGGCCTGTTTGGACAATATTCAACAGGCTGGTAGCATCGTTACGCAATATAACGATGTCGGAAGATTTGATGGCCAAATCAGCTTTGTCATGACCTATGGAAACACCTACATCTGCTGCAGCCAACGCTGTGGCATCATTTATACCGTCGCCAACCATTATGGTAAATCCTTCTTCTTTGAATTTTTTTACGAGGGATACCTTGTCCTCGGGTTTCAAGCCCCAGTGGTAGCCGTCTGCACCGATGAGTTGGGCGACACGTTGCGCTTCGGCTTCTTCATTGTCCCCTGTGGCCAGCACAATTTTTTTCATACCTAAGCTGTGAAGCGCTTTACCCAGGCCTGAAGCATATTCCCTTAGTTCGTCTTGGATGATGACAGCTCCTGCTATTTCCCCGTCAATTCCGATCCAGGTGGCCCGTCCCTCAAGCTTGGTTTCCGAAGGCACGCTTAGACCTAATGTTTTCATTGCTTCAGCCGATCCCAGGACCACTTGGCGCCCTTGAACGAAAGATTTGATGCCCAGGCCAGGTAGATACTCGGATTCTTTCGCTTTTAAAGGCCGCACGCCTTTGGCAGAAGCGTAAGCTACGATTGCATTGGCGATGGGATGGTTAAAACCTGATTCCACTGATGCAGCAATTTGGAGCAGTTCCCCGGAAGGCATCCCAAAAGCATCAATTCCAACAACCTTTGGTTCGGCCAATGTAACAGTGCCTGTTTTATCGAGAACCACTGCAGAAGCCCGGCCGACAATCTCCAAAGGGGTGCCTCCGCCAGCCAAAATGCCACGGCTGCTCAAACCCCCGATAGCTGCAGCAAAGGCTGTCGGCACGGAAAGTGCCCATGCGCAGGGGCAGGCCACCGCGGTTACAGCGGCCATGCGGACAAGCCCGGCTGCAGCATCGCCACTTAGGCCACCGGTAAAAAGAAACACGCCGATTGCGTAAAGGACTACACCGGAAATGAAATACTGGACGATCTTATCCGCTGTCCGGTGAATTTTCGGCTTTATTTTCAGTTGTTCCTCAATCTCTTGAGCCATTACATGAAGATACCCTTTGTCGCCGTCTTTGGTTGCACGGATATTCAACTGCGATGTTAGGCTGATGGCACCCGAGGTCACGAAATCGCCCTTTTCCTTGTAAACCGGAAAGGGCTCTCCGGTAATCACTGATTCATCAATGGAAGAAGATCCCTCAGTGATCTCTCCATCCACGGTTATCATTTCACCCTGCGTAACAATCACTGTGTCTCCCTGGCGAACTTGTTCCACAGGCAGCTCCATGATCGTTTCATCCCTGAAAACCCGGACGGTCTTTTTTCTTTCTTTTGTTAAGGCCTCGATTTTGCGTCGTGTTTTTTCAATGATGGCCCAAGAAATGGTAAGGCCCATGCTAATAAACCAGGCTACAAGTGCACCGCTTAGGGGTTGCCCAGCCAGCAGCGTTACTATCATGACGGTGACAACCAACAGATCAGCAGTTACTTTTTTTGTTTTTGTCAAAGCCAGATACAATGCTTGCGCGTACATGGCAAAACAAATCACATAAAAAACAAGGCCCAGCCATCTAAACGGTTCGAGGTCAACCCAATTGTAAATTGCGAAACCGAGCACGGCCAACAGTGCCATTATTGTCCTTAATAGAAATGTTTTCGAAGACATTGTTTTTCCTCCTTTGCAGTGATGTAGGGAAGGTTTTCCTGTCAAGCCGGATGAATTTGTGATCCAGGGCGAATGTTCCAATGACAGGAGAACCGTCCCTACGTCACCTTCCATCCCCGCAACACTTTCAAATAACCCCAATTCAATATTTTACGAACGGTTTTTTCGGCGATGCCCCTTTGTTTTTGTGGCGCAGCACTTTGCCTGGATGGGCTCCGGTCAGCTCCCCGTGTTCCAATACTGTTTTCCCGCCTACTATCACGTAATTTATCCCGGTAGGAGGTTTCAGTGGTTCCTGGTAGGTAGCGCAATCGTTGACCATATCGGGATCAAAAACAACGATATCCGCATCGAAACCAAGATGCACGAAACCTTTTTGCAACAGCCCCAACCGCCGTGCTGGCATGCCTGTCATTTTTTTAACCGCTTTTTCAAGGGAAAGGACGTTTTCTTTGCGAACGTAGTACCCCAAAATGCGGGCAAAGGCGCCTGCCATGCGAGGGTGGGATTTGGCTCCGGGAGGTGATGGTATCCCATCGGAAGCAACCATTGTTGCTGGATGGCGCATAATGTTTTTGACATCTTTTTCTTCCATCATAAACATACAGCCTGCTGTTTTGCCCTTGTTGGCGATTATGATATCAAATATCAAATCCCCAGGCTCTTTATTTGCTTTTTGGGCGGCTTCTAACATGGTTTTTCCCTCATATTGGGGCGTTTTGGGAGCCGATATGATAAGAATGCTTTGCCACCCTCCGCAAGAACGGACAGGATTTTCCCAGCTTGTATCTTCATTTATTTCATGCTTGATCTTCATACGGACATCTTCGCTTTTTAAACGGTTAAGAAGGGATTGCACCCCGCCAATTTGGCTCCAGGGGGGCAAAAGTGCATTTAAAGTTGTGTTGGCCGCCAAATATGGGTACTGATCCAACGTTACATCATGGCCTCCCGATCTTGCCCGATCGATAAGCGCTAAAGTATCCTTTGATTGGCCCCAATTTGCCTGGCCACATATTTTATGATGCGCAATCTGAACCGGCAGCCCGGCTTTGACCCCAATGTGTATTGCTTCTTTTAGCGCCTCAAGCTGCTGATCAGATTCGCTTCTGATGTGAGTGCAGTAGATACCGCCCCGGGCCGCTACATGTTTGCATAATTCTACAAGTTCCCCGGTAGAGGTATACACTCCCGGCGGATAAGAAAGCCCGGTGCTGATCCCAAAAGCACCGGCATCCATGCTTTCCTCCAGCATTGTTTTCATTTGTGCCATTTCTTCGTTGGTGGCAGCTCGATCCTCAAAACCCATGACTGCCGCTCTTACCGTGCCCTGGCCAACCCACGTTGCCACATTAATGGCAAGGGGCAGGTTTTCTATTTCCTCCAAATACTGCCCCAAGGTCTGCCAATTGCATTCAAGATCTTCGCTGACTTGAATAGTACCGGCGTAATCCGCTATTTCTTTTCTATATTTTTCTGACAGCGGCGCTGCAGAAATACCGCAGTTGCCGTTTACTTCTGTGGTTACACCCTGGGCAAGCTTTTTAAGGTTGGCGGGATCGGAAAAGTAGACAAAATCAGAATGGCAGTGAATATCAATAAATCCCGGAGCTACAACTGCATCCCCGGCATCTATTGTTCTTTTGGATCCAAGGTTATCTTTCCCTATGTAGGCTATCTTGTCTTCTTTAATTCCTACGTTTCCCCGAAACCAAGGTGCACCCGTGCCATCTATGATTTTGGCATTTTTAATCAAAATGTCCAGCATAATACCAACTTACCACCTTACTTTTTTTCGCGTAAAAACGCTTTTTGTAGCCTAAGATATCTCTTTCGGCGATAGAAAAACCGTCCCCCTGTCACCTTTACGCTGTTTTTTCAGGAACAACCTCCCGAATAATGCCCAAAGGTGTGCTTTCTTTCCCTTGGCCAAGTGGATTGTCCTTTAAGATATTAATACAAAATGGCTCGTCCAAGCCGTTAAAACTCGCACCTAAGATGTTGCCGCCCAGATCATTTATGTCCACAATGATTACTTCGATCTTTTCTGTAAATAAATCTTTGATTTTTGTTGCAACAAGGGAGGGGTTTTCCGGCCCCAGTACAACATAGTTGTCATAAGGGGGAATAGTTCCTGCAGTTGGCCCGTCGATTGCCCGTGCTTTTGGTCCGGCAATGCGGTAGAAATCACCTTTGCGTTTAAAAATTTTTGTGATTGCCGATATCACGGCGGCGAAAAAAATGCGGAAAAAGCCGCACTCACGCAGGGCCATCTCCATGGTTTCCGGTATCCCCAGGCCAATGCCATACGGTGTTTTGGTGACAAATTTGGATAAAAAATAGGCAAACCAACGTGGCTTTATGCTATTTAACGGAAAAGCGCGGCCTTGGCTGATAGCCACAATTTTTTCGGCCACAAATAAGATATCTCCCTCCTGGAGGTAATCTGTTGCATACTGTTCGATAACTGCAAATAAATCATCACCCGGCATGATTGTATGTGTGGTAATAGGGATGCGTAAATATTCGTTGTCTCCAACTTTGATGTTTAGTTTTTTGTTTTTGTTTGCTTGAATTAGCACATGCACAAACTCCTTTTCCTATAGAATGGGAACGCTTCTAAATGTGGTGGCGGATACTGCTTTGCTATAATCGGATTCAATCCCATCTTTTACTGCAGTTACTTTGTAATAGCTTGTTGTACCCCTGGGTACCCCGTAAGCAGTCAAACTGGTGGTATATATTTTGGTTTTTCTTCCGAATCTGTCTACAAAAGCATAATAGGGCCCGTTATAGCTATAGCTGTAGTAAGCATAATAATAATCCGCACCCTTTACCTTGTTCCAACTTATCAGTATTTCGCTCGAAGATAAAGCCTTTGCCCGTAATTCCGTTGGTGGTTTTATCGTCTCCCTTCTGGTTAGTTCGGCAAGGGTAATACCTATATTGCCCGACAAATAGGGCTTAATTTCATTAATTGGTATAGCAAAATTAAGGTTTTGGCCTTCCAGGATCGTCAAAGTCATGATCCCGATTGCTTCGGCATTTTCATTAAGCAGAGGACCTCCGCTGTTGCCCGGCGATATCGGAGCCGATGTCTGGATATAATGATTGCCACCTATCATCCTGCGTTTATTACTGATCAGGCCATCGGAAACAGTATCCGCCAACCCCAAAGGACTGCCGATAACAACCACCTTGTCCCCATTTTCCAGCGCATCAGAGTCGCCAAGGGAAATTACTGGAAGGTTGTCGGCGTTGATTTTTAAAACAGCAATATCTTTTTCTTTATTATAATTCAACACCTTGCTAATGTGAAAAGAGCGGCCATCGACCAGAAAAACTTTCGCATCGGTTGCACCCTCTATTATATGGTAATTCGTGATTATCTTACCATTTTTTTCTGCTATGATGGCACTTCCCAATTTGAATGGTTTTCCAGATCCATCGTAGGTTTCAATGTATAAAACAGCGGGGCTTGCCAGGGAATATATTTCCGCCGGACTAAACTTTTTTTCATTGCTTGTAACTGCGACATCCGGGATAGGGCCTACACCTGCCAAATTTATGTTCACCACTCTGGCATCATTGTACCATTCAACCTTTGCGCCCAGGCTTTCAGCTACAAACCGTGCGGGGACCATGGTTCTGCCGTTAATGAGCATGGGGGGAACTTCCAAATATTCGAATTTCCCGTTTATTAAGGCCTGTTTTTTTTCCAGAAATAGGACAACATGGGTGCCGCCTCTTATCCCGGTGATTCTTTTTGTTTCGTCATCCCATGTAACAGTAGCACCTAAAGCCTCGAAAATTGCCCGCATCGGTACCATCGTCCTGTCTTCAATTATAACGGGCGCTGCTTCGGTTTCCAAAAATTCGCCATTGACAAAAATTGTGATGCCGGAAGAAGCTTCCGCACATGTAAACCCCATTGCTGTAATAAATAAGGAAATGAACAGTATGTATACAAAGACTTTTTGCATTTTTGACAGCCGCGTTAAATTAGAAGAGTGCATAACAACAGCCTCCCTAACTAAAATCTATTCATTACCAATTTCGGCGAATATTTCTTGAATCCTGCAATTATTTTTTCAGGCCGATGATTTGCAGCAATATTGCAATCATGCTTTTTTTATTCCTACAGGAATTTACTTCGCCACATAGAATATGAGATAATAAGTAAGACAAAGAATGGATGCACGAAGACGTTAGGGATGTCGGTATCAGGAGACGGTGTCAGGGGGACGGGACGGTGTCAGGGGGACGGTTCTCTGTCACCTTAGTTATTTAAAATAAGATCACAGCATTATCGGGGTGACAGAGAACCGTCCCCCTGACACCTCCAGCATTATCGGGGTGACAGAGAAACGTCCCCCTGACACCTTCCCTTGACACATCCGACACCGATCCCCTTAACGCCCCGTTCCCTTATCATCTAGTAATTGTTTTTTGAAAGCGGTGAACACGAAAATGGCAATCGAATTTCAGGATTATTATGAAATCTTGGGCCTCTCCCGGGATGCTTCCCAGCAAGATATAAAAAAAGCCTATCGCAAACTGGCCCGCCAACATCATCCTGACCTTCATTCAGGCAAAGATAAAGAAAAAGCAGAAGAAAAAATCAAAAAAATAAACGAAGCATACGCCGTTCTGGGTGATCCGGACAAAAGATCCAAATATGATCGTTTGGGAGCTAATTGGCAACATGGAGATGAATTTGACTACCGGGATTTTGCACAACAAGATCCCGCCGCCCAAGGAGGATTTAGATTTTATACCTCCGGTGAAGGTGCAGCTGATACCGGGTTTAGTGATTTCTTCTCGGCTATTTTTGAAGATTTGGGCCGCGGGGGATATTCACGGGAATTCTTTTATGATGCCGGGCCGCAGCAGCAGCCCCGTAGAGGAATGGATGTAGAAGCCGAACTGGAGGTAACTTTGGAGGAAATATACCGCAATAGTGAAAAAATTGTCCGGCTTGCCACCCAAGATTTTTGCCCTGCCTGCGGGGGATCCGGAATTGCCGGAAACACCTTTTGTTCCCGGTGTGCCGGTAGCGGGCAAATCCCCGGGGCTAAAACTTTAAAAATTAAGGTGCCGCCTGATGCCCGCCCGGGCAGTAAAATACGTTTAAAAGAACAGGGAAGTTCCACCGCCGGCGGTGAACCGGGTGACTTGTACCTGAAAATAAAACTGGCACCACATCCGGTGTTTTCCATACAGGGTGATAATTTGGAAGCAGACTTGGTGCTATCCCCCTGGCAAGCCGTGCTGGGCGACAAGGTAGAAGTTCCGACACTTGATGGATCCGTTCGACTGATTGTGCCCCCGCAAGTCCGCCGGGGCAAAAAACTTCGCTTGGCCCAAAAGGGGCTATTGAAAAAGGATGGAAAACGCGGCGATATCATTTACAAAGTTGTTATCGATCTGCCGTCACAGATGGGCACTGAAGAAAAAGAACTTTACCGAAAACTCGCCAAATTACACACTAAAGGGTGATGCTTTATGAAAAAAATTCACCTGCAGCTATATTGTTTCGAACCCGAACTATGTGAGGGTTACTCCTGGGTGGAAATTGAATCAGTGGGATTGTCCTATGAAATATTGAAAAAAATGGACGAACTGGGTGTTATTGAAATTCGAGAAAATATGATCCGTGCGGATCAGATCCAACGTATTTTTCAAGCCATTCGCCTGCAGCGCATGCTGGGTGTAAATCTGGCAGGAACGGGTGTTATTTTGAAACTTCTGGATCGGATCCGGGCTTTGGAAAATGAGATTGAAGAATTAAAGAAACAGCGCTGAACCCTTCCAAAATCACTGTAAAAGCCCGTTTTTATAATTCCATCACGAAATGATGATCAAAAGATGACAAAGGAGGTGTCAGGGGGACGGTTCGAAAGCGTCGGTAAAAGCCGGCAGTGTCACCAAAAGGTGTCAGGGGGACGGTTCTCTGTCACCCCGATAATGCTGGGAGGTGTCAGGGGGACGGTTCTCTGTCATCCCGATAATGCTGTGATCTTATTTTAAATAACTAAGGTGACAGAGAACCGTCCCCCTGACACCTCCCGAACACCGCCGTTGGTGACAGAGAACCGTCCCCTTGACACCTTGTAACAGGAACTACAAAATGAACGTTGCTTTTTTTCTTATTCTGTTATAAAGTGGTAATGGCGTATTCTTAAAACTCATCCATCAATTCCCACTTTGGTTTTAAAGCAGGGCTGGTTCCAAAACAGGCCACCAGCAATTTGCAAAGAAATGCTCGGCCTGGGAGGATAGTAAATATTGTTTTGGAGGTCAGTAGGTATGAATAAAGTTAATTTGTTGATATTGATATCCTTTTTTGCTTTGACCTGCTTTATTTTGGTTGTTTTTTTTAGGATGGGATCTGCAATTATTTCCTAAACAAATCAATAAGCGCCACAGAAGATTCTGCAGCGCCTATCAATTGAGCGTTCAAATTTCTTTTATCTTCTCTTTTAAAATCCTGCGCCGAATGTGCTGAACAAGAAGACCAAGGTAACCCCCAGCATAGCCATGAGCAGCATAACATCAAAATCAATGTTAGCTACGTTAATAAAATGGAAAACACCGCTTTTCCCCGGCTTGTAATCCGTTTTTTGCATTAAACGAAATGCAGAATGAAAGACAAGGTCTTTAAAAGCCCCCATTGCTTTCAGTATGTTGCTGTATGTGCTAAGAGCGGCCCTATCCACGGCCAACTTTATAGAAACGGGCAAAGAAAGTTTTATTTCTTTTTGCAAGGCTTCAGACAACAGGATGAAACACGCTATCCCCAGAATTACTAAGCCTGCAGCTGTTACCACCCCGGATAATGAATAGACTTTTAGCGAAGAAGCATGGGGCAACAATGTTGACAAAGAGCGCGGCCAGATACCCGTTGCAATACAGCTAATGGACAGTACCGCTATGGCAGCCTGCATGCTCAAGGTCAATTTGTTTTGTATTTTTGCTCTACCCTTGATAAATCCGAAATATACAAATTTGCTGAAGGAAAGAGCCGTTCCCACACTGGCTACATTCAACAGCCAACCGGCCGGGTTTACGCCTTGCATGGCATTTTTTAGTAAGTATTTGCTGACATAGCCGTTGAAAAGAGGTGTCCCGGAAATAGCCAGCGCCCCCACAAGTGCCCCTACAAAAGCAACAGGAAGCGCCTTCCAAAGCAATGGTTTATCCTTGCCAGCAGTTTCCCCGGGAACATGTAGATCATGTAAGCTTTCCGTTCCAACAGCAAAAATAACGGCACCTGCACTCATAAAAAGAAGTGCTTTATAAATCATATGATTGACTAAGTGCAGAAGCCCGCCGTCTACGGAAAGGGAAATACCCAGACCCACTCCCGCAACCATGTAACCTACCTGGCTAATTATGTGATAGGAAAGCAGCTTGCGCAGATCGCTTTGCAAAAGGGCCATGGTGACCGCAAATATAGCCATGACAGCGCCCATGATATTGATAAAATTGCTGGGAGGAAGAACCCGAGCTACCGCGTAAACTCCCACCTTTGTGCAAAGGGCCGCCAAAAGAACACTGCTGGGAAAATTGGCAGCCGGGTAACCCCAGGGAACCCAAAAATGCAAAGGTAAAAAAGCCGTTTTGATACCTATACCTAAGATGAAAAAGATAAGTCCTGCTTCCGGGTACATCAGTGCAAAAGTCCCCGTAGCGTTATACTGAAGTATAATTCCCACTAACAGCATAAAGCCGCTCATGAGCGAAAAGAACAGTAAACGGTAAGCCATGCTTACGGCATGCGGTGTTCTTCTTAAAAAGACGAGTGCAGCAGTAGACAGGGTTAACGTTTCCCAGAAGAAAAGAAAAGTAAGGAAATTATCAGCAAAAGCTACACCCAAAGCGCTGGCAACTGCAACCAAGGCTACAGCCTGTTCTGAGGGTTTGGAAACATCCAGACCATACAGCAGTCCAATAGCTCCTACAAATAAGAATCCAAAAGCGGCTATTTTGCTGTAGGGATGTTCGCTGAACGAAAACAGTGTCAGCTTCGTTTCCAACTGAAAAGCTGAATCAGCAAATGCAACGTAACCTCCTAACTTGGTCCCGGCCAACAGATAAAACGCCAGAAAAAGAAGCCCCGCAATATATACCAGCATCAGGGCTCTCCGGCGCTTCTGTGAAATAAACATAATGACTGGAGATACTATCACAGGGGCAAATATTGACAATGCTAAAAAGTTCATCCAGATCACTTCCCTGTAAATTTTGAGGTATGAAAGATAAAATTACTTCGGTTTTATTGCCTATGAACTGCCACAACTGCTGTATTTCCTAAACAAGTAACCTACAAATCCTGCTATTTGAAAAAGCTGTTCCACGCACATTGATCCAAAATGTTCCATTTAAGCAAATTTATGTTTTTTGCCGGCTCACCTCCTTATTGGGGACATAATTTCCTATAAAAACAAAAAAGCCGCCCGGCTCGTAAGCTAGGCAGCACATAATTTGTAAATTCGGCACACTTAGGCACTTTTTTTTGCTTGCATGTACAAAAAATCACAAATACATGTAGACAATAAAAGCTATAAATGCTATAATGTTGCTGTTACCGGGGGAGCGCCTTTGTGGTGCTGCCTCTTAATACCCTTCGGAGGAGCCATCTCCGAAGGGTCTTTTATTTTATAGTATCAAAAAAAAACCCCCCGTAATAGGGGGGTAGCTGCCACATAAGTGTCAGTAATTTGCAAAGATATGATAGTATCCTGCCATGACCTGACAAAGTTTGCGCAGAGCAGGAATTTATTTAATAATGCTAATTGTTTCTGAATTAGTACTTTGTAGGACAAGGTTATACCCTGCCGAACAACTTTCCGGGAGAGCCATTCCCGAAAACGCTATCAGGAACCAATATTTTTAACCGGGGGGCACCTAAAAAAATATTCCAACTTTGTTGTCTCTTCCAACTATTTAAATTTATATAATTAATATGTATCTTATCACATATATTCGATCTTGACAATAGGCGTTAGGGGGTAATTTGGAAGTAACCCTCTAGTAATTTAAGGAAGAGACTAGAGCTAACCCATTTGGGTGATTTTAGGGTTTGTTTGCGCCAGAAGATCGAAACCGGTATTGCCATTGGTTACATATGAAGGCAATTCCTTTTCACTATGTTTTAGCAGGGTCTGCAAAAAAAGGGGCAAAGCCCGCCCCCGTATAGCTACTTAAGGCTGGGCTTTGCCAGTGATCAAGGATCCTGTTTGCTTTGTTCCATTTATTTGGCTATATACTGCCTGTTGATCTTACGAAATTATGATACGGAAAAGACCAAATTGCAGGCAAAAGAACAGCGTCAATACTATTCCCAACATACCCATGAGAAGTAATGTATCAAAATCTATGCTCGTGGCATATGCAAATTGCGAGGTCTTAATTTTGTTTACCTTTGTATTTAACTTCTGCCTGCAGCCAAAATATAAGTAATGAAATCTGCTGCTGACTGCTCCTGTAACATTCGATAGGCTACTGTATATACCGGGCAAAATATTTAAAGCGGATTTAATAGTTGCAGGAAAAGACAATTTTATTTCCTTTTCCAGGACCCTGTGCAGTAGTGCAAACATAACCACTCCTGATGCTAATATCAACATGGCCATTACTATTCCTTCCATCGTATAAACTTCAAGGGATGAGCTATAGGGAAGTATGCTTGCCAAAAGCTGCGGCCGGATGCCTGTAATCAAACAGCTTGCAGATAATATAACAATGGCCGTTTGCATGCTTGAAGTCAGCCGTTTGCGTATTTTGGCCCGTGCTTTGATAAAACCGAAGTAGATAAACTTGCAAAAACATAAAACCGTACCTACGCTGGTTATCATCAGTAAAATTTCCGCCGGCTGTACGCCACTCATGGCATTTTTTATAAGATATTTCCCTACATAACCGTTAAACAAAGGGGTACCGGAAATAGCAAGTGAACCGACCAGGGCACCAACGAATGCTGCGGGCAAGGCTTTCCACAAAGGTGAACGTTTTCCTGCTTCTACGATGGAATTTTCAGCAGAGCTTAACTTTTGGAAATTTTCCGTCCTCGCGGTAAATATTAAAGCTCCCACACTCATGAAAAGCAGGGCTTTGTAAAACATATGATTAAGAAGATGCAAGAATCCACCATCTATGGAAAAAGATACACCCAGCCCTACTGCTGCAACCATATACCCGACCTGGCTGATTATGTGATACGATAAGAAACGGCGCAGGTTATTCTGAAGCAAGGCCATGACAACGGCAAAAATTGCCATACATGCCCCCATCATAACAATAAAGTTACTCGGCGGCAGAATCCGCGCTACAGCGTATACGCCGACCTTTGTACACAACACTGCCAGCAAAACGCTACTGGGAAAACTTGCAGCGGCATAACCCCATGGAAGCCAGAAATACAGCGGTAAAAAAGCGGTTTTTATACCTATACCCAAAATAAAGAAAGACAGTCCCGCTACCGGATACATTAATTCAAAGGTTCCTACAGCGTTATACTGCAAAATTATACCCACCAGTAACGAAAAACCACTTGCCAGCGAGAAGAACAACATCCTGTAAGCCATACGAACAGCATGAGGTGTTCTTTTTAAAAACACCAGAGCAGCGGTAGTTAAAGTAAGGATCTCCCAAAAGAAGAGAAAAGTAAGAAAATTATCGGCAAAACAAACACCTATGGCAGCAGCTATGGCGCCCAACGACAGGGCCTGTTCACTTGGCTTGGATACATCGAGGCCAAAAAGCAGCCCCATAGCACCCACAAACAGAAATCCGAAGGCCGCAATTTTACTGTAAGAGTGTTCACTAAACGAAAAAAATGTCAGGTTTGTTTTCAAATGATGAGCAGAATCAGCAAACAAAGTATAATTTCCCAGTTCAATGCCACTTAACAGATAAAACGCTAAAAAGAGAAGCCCCACAATGTAAGTTTGCAGCAAAATTCTACGCCACTTTTGCGAAAGCAATAGCACAGCAGGTGATACTATAATTGGAGCAACCACAGATAATAACAAAATGGTCATTTAAAACACTCCTTTTTTATCATATTGTTGATATAACCTTCGCCTAGTTAAAATTTACCGTTTCCCTCAAGCCAATTCCCAACCGGGGGATATGGCTGCCAAAACATAGTCATAATTTAAGCGCATTGCCGGCATAATTGGAACTGCAATTTCAAGGTCCGAAAATTGCTCGGAAATTTTTTTAAATCATTTGAATCCACCCTTTCCTATGTCAAATTTAGCTGTTTTCCCCATCACCAAACAAAAAACTGCCCGGCTCATATGCTGGGCAGCAAGTTCACACGTCAGAAGTTGCGTCAAATATTGCCACGAAATGGCAAATATAATGATTGTTGTCAAATAGACGCAAACCGTGTTAAAATCGCTACCGGGGGAGGTTCGCCTTTTGAATATTGTTCATTGAAACCTTTTGGAGGAGCCATCTCCAAGTTCTTTTTATTTTATAATATCAGAATTATTTACCCTTTCATAGTAGTACAACTGCCATCTCAACGTCATATATTGCAGTATATTTGGCAGTAATTTGCCACGACTTATATATTGCCTGCAATAAAAAAAATTGCCAATATACTTTCGAAGGTATAATCTTTGGCCAAAAATGATGGATCACAGGGAATTTAAAATGGCAGCTGATAGCTGCACTTGTCAGAAATGATAAACGGCGGGGTTCGATCGGGGGGTGGATCCAAAGGATCCCCAGGGCTTTGCCCCAAGGATCCCGGGACTTACAGTTTAAGCTCAAAGAAAAATGCTGGGACCTGCCGCCTTTCCCCTGCATTCTTTTTGTAGGGTCTTGCCAGGCGATCAAGTTCTTTTTCAGCTTTGCTTTTTTAAATTAAACCTTTTCTAATGGCCACAGTCAGCGCTTGTGCTTTGTTGATTACTCCCAGTTTATCAAAAATGTTATTAAGTTTTCGGTAAAAGGTCCTTTCTCCGATGAAAAGTTCTGAGGAAATTTCGGTATAGGACTTACCTTCGCTGCATAGTTTTAAGATCTTAATTTCATCGTCTTTTAATGTGCGGCGGCGTTTTTTTTGGAAAGAAAGCAGTAAAGTGTCCAGGACGTCATTGTGGAAGGCCCTTTCTCCATCAACAACTTTTAAAATTGCCTCGCTGATTTCATCTAAAAGTGACTGTTTGGTATAATAACCTTTTACACCCAGGGATAGCGCCTTTTCGACCATTTCAGGTTCATAATAGCTGGATATGATCAGGACAGGCAGTTTTGGATGTTTGGTGAAAAAATCGGCAAGAAGATCCAGTGCATTCCCATCAGATAGCTGGATGTCGGTTATGACCAGGTCTGGTTTACCGGAACGGTAAAGCTCTGGCACTTCGGCGGCACGATCCGTTTCGCCTACGACCTGAATACCTTCATTGCCCAACATTCCTGCCAAGCATTGCCGAAACAATGTATGCTTCTCTGCCAGAAGCACCCGTACGGTTTTTTTGTTCACTGCTGACCTCCGGGGTTAATTATTTGGCTCGTTTTTTGTTAAAATTGAGCTCATTCAGCAGTTCCAAGAGAACTTACCGTGCTGCATTGCATCGACCTTTTTTCCCATTCATAAAAAAAGCCCCGGCTCCATAATAGGAAAAAGGGCTGTATAAACAGATGCAAATTTTTATTGTTTTTTAGGAAGAGCCATTTCCCTAAAAACAATGATTATTATTTTTTTACCGGGGAGGCGCACCATCAAAATTAACCGATGCAACCAAATTTTTGTCTATATTATCTATATTTTTGACTTATATTTGTATACTCAATGTCAATATATCATATTTGCAGGATTTCCTCAAGGCCAATTTTATATTTTTTTCAGATAGCCAGAAATCCAAACTGAAGACAAAACAGGAAAAACAGCGCCAGGCCCAACATCCCTAAAAGCATTAGGACATCGAAATCTATGTTACAAACGTTAATAAATTGGAAAACCCTGTTCTGGCCCGGCTTATAATCTGTTTTCTGCATCATTTTAAAAGCGAAACGGTAGCTCTTTTCTCTGAAAACACGTAGCGAATTCAAAGCATTGCTATAAGCGCCGGTCAAGGCATCATCTACAACTAATCTTACACCACCGGCAGGCAAGAACAATTTGATTTCCCTTCCCAGCGACTTGGCTAGGAGAGCAAATAATATTATCCCATAAGCAATTGGTTTTAGCGCGGCAAAGATACCTTCCGCGGTATAAACATTAAGCGATGAACCATAGGGCGTAAGTGATGCCAAAAGTTGCGGCCAGATGCCTGTTATCAGACAGCCGGCAGACAATATAACGATAGCTGCCTGCATGCTGAAGGTCAATTTCCTGCGGATTTTCCCCCAGGCTTTAATGAAACCAAAATATACGAACTTGCAAAAACAAAGCGCTGTTGCTATACTGGCCAGCGTTAAAACCAACCCTGCCGCCGGATCTGCTGCCGCTACTGCATGTTTTATTAAATGCTTACCTACATAGCCGTTAAAAGGAGGGGTGCCTGAGATAGCCAGCGCCCCTACCAATGCCCCGATAAAAGCTACCGGCAAGGCTTTCCACAAGGGTGAAGGGCCCTTTTCGCCCACCGGGGCTTCTTCGCGGTGCTGTAACTTTTGAAAATTTTCCGTTCCCACCGTATAGATCAAGGCACCTGCGCACATAAAAAGCAGCGCTTTATAAAACATATGATGTATCAGAAATAAAAACCCGCCGTCTATTGCCAGGGGTACTCCGATACCTACACCGCAAACCATAAACCCAACCTTGCTGATAATACTGTATGAAAGCAGATGGCGCAGATCGTTTTGGAGAAGAGCCGCGATAACTGCATAGATAGCCATACAGGCCCCCATGATATAAATCAAGTTACCAGGTGGGAGCAACCGTGCCACGGCATAGACGCCAACCTTTGTACATAGAGCCGCCAATAAAACACTGCAAGGAAAACTGGCTGCGGGGTATCCCCAGGGAACCCAAAGGTGTAAAGGCAAAAAAGCGGTTTTTATGCCGATGCCCAAAATGAAAAATGTAAGTCCGGCCACCGGAAACATTAATTCAAAAGTACCTGTGGCATTGTATTGAAGTATTATTCCAATCAATAAGAAAAAGCCACTCATCAATGAAAAGAGCAACATCCGAAAAGCCATACGTACAGCATGCGGTGTTCTCTTTAGGAAAACCAAAGCTGCAGTGGTTAAGGTTAAGGTCTCCCAAAAGAAAAGAAAGGTAATGAAGTTATCAGCAAAGCAAACACCTATTGCACTGCCTATTGCTCCTAACAATACCGCCTGTTCCCCGGGCTTGGAGACATCAAGGCCATAAAGAAGCCCAATGGCTCCCACAAACAGAAAACCAAAGCCGGCAATTTTACTGTAAGGATGGCTGCTAAACGAAAACAATGTCAGATTTTTTGACATTAAGGTAAGGCTGCCCAATTCAACGCCGGACAGGAGATAAAAGGCCAGATAGATCAGCCCGGCAATATAAATCAACATGATTGCCCGGCGCCACTTTTGTGAAAGAAAAAGCACGGCAGGAAATACTATGACCGGCGCAACAACTGATAATAACAAAAGGCTCAACTAGATCACTTCCTTGTTTGCTAATTTAGATCGCTATATTGTTATCAACCTTGGACTTATGCTGTTTTCCGGCCTACAGCAAAGCCGCCCGCCATACCACTTTATATTTTTTAAAAAAGGTAACTTACAACATCGCTTACAAAGGGGACCGTAAGATCGAGTTTTACTCCGAAAACAAGGCAGGTTAAAGCCAATACTGCAATCGGGAGCAACATCGAAAGCGGTGCCTCCATGCTTCCTGGAGGAGCAAAATCACCTTTTTTGAAAAAAGCAGCGATAATAATAGGGAAGAAATAACAGGCATTCAAAACAGCGCTAACGATTAGGACTGCAATAATTATAGGCATGTGCGCCTCCAAACTGCCTGTCAGGAGATACCATTTGGATATAAACCCATTTACGGGCAGTATCCCCACCATACCGATACTTCCCACCGTAAAGGCCAGCATGGTAATAGGCATACGCCTGCCTACACCGTTAAGCTCGCTTATTTTCTCTTTGCCGGTCATTGTAATAATTGCACCGGCACAGAAAAAGAGCGTTATTTTCAGCAGGGCGTGGTTTAACAAATGCAACATGCCGCCTGTCAGCCCCAACTGTGTCAGCAAAGCGCCGCCCAACGTTATATAACCAAGCTGGCTGATTGTAGAGTAGGCCAATCTTCGTTTAAGAACATCCTGTCGCAAAGCAATGATCGACGCCAGGATGATGGTAATAGAAACCAGAATAACAACACCTAACCCCAAATTAAGGTCAATCATGGCTGAAGTACCATAGACCGAATACATGACCCTTAGAATGCAGAACACACCCGACTTTACAACAGCGACGGCGTGAAGCAAAGCACTAACGGGTGTCGGGGCAACCATAGCTGACGGGAGCCAGGCATGAAGCGGCATAATTGCGGCCTTGACACCAAAGCCCAGGATATAAGCAGTAAAAATAACGGTCAATGCCAGCGGTGCCGTCCTTACAACCTCCCCAAAAATACCCCCCTGTACAAAATCCAGATTGCCGGCGAACCCAAAGGTGGCAAAAAGGGCAAAAAGAACCAGCCCCGCACCGGAAAAGCTGTAAATAATATAGCGCAAGCCAGCCTTATGATCTTTTTCCTGGCCTTCGTGGATCACTAAAGGATAAGTAACTAATGTTAACAGTTCATAAAAAAGGTAAAGCGTAAACAGGTTTGCCGCAAAAGCAATACCCATAGTAACGCTTAAGGATAGCAGAAAGAATATAAAGAAGCGCCTTCTGTTATGTCCAAAAGACATATACCCAATAGAATAAAGCACAGTAAATACCCAGAGCACAGAGGCTACTCCACCAAAAAGTGCTCCTAAAGGATCAACCCGAAAGGAGAACTCCAGCCCGGGCATGATTTGACACAACTTATAGGATAGGAAATTCCCCTTAAGCACCTGTTGTATAACATGCACAACTATTATGGCTGTAATAAAGCTGGTAAGCAGCGCCAGAGGATTACGAATTTCGTCCCTTTTTTCGGCAATAAAAATAAGCAGTAGCGCTCCAATGATTGGGATTATGACGGCATAAAGCGGTAAATTTGAAACGATTTCCACTAGCTTCACCTCTTTTTTTCCGGAGATATTTCAAACCAGAGTACCTGCAACGCATTTGCCTGAAAAGACGCTGCGCCTTTATTCCTTTTTAACCCCCCAAAGCACCATGATAGACATTACAGCGGTAAATATCACGGTCGTTTCCAATAAAGTATCGTAGCCGCGGTAATCCAACACGATGTTAGCAACCAAGTTTGATCCACCGCTTTCAATGCTGCCCATATCCACATAGCGGCCTGTCACATAATTATTGGTCGGGTTCGTCACCTCCCCATAGACAGGCATTTCCATGATCGATAACAGTAAGATTGCAGCTATCAGGGCTACCACCACAACGGTTGCGCCAATAAAGACAAATTCACGCCAGTTGAAGTTCATTCCGGTCGCCTCCCCAATCGTGATATAACTGTAATCATCAAGACAGAAGATGCTACCGCCACTGCTGCCTCGGTAATAGCAATATCCGGCGCATTGAGCATCTGCCAGACAAAAGCCATAACAACCCCGTATCCTCCATAAACAATGGCCATGAGCAGAAGATCATCAAAAATAAAGATCGCCATAATTGCAAGCACCAACAGCGTAAGCAGCAAAAACATAATATATTCCGGCGCAATGATCATTTTATCGCTCACCTTCTTCCTTCGACAACTTGCCCTTTTTCTGATCGTAAACATTTAAATTAAAGGTACCTTTCACCATGGGCGTACCTTTGTCATAGGCTGTTTTCATTATCAGGTGCGTCATTACGGGGCTCACGATCAGGATCATCCCCATAATCATCAGCACTTTGATGACATTGGATGCTCCTTGCACTAAAATCACCATGGCCAGTAAGGCCAGGCCGGCACCCAAGGTATCATATTTCCCCATGGCATGCATGCGGTTGTAAACATCAGGGAGCCTGATTAAACCGATTACAGCTGCTGCCAGGAAAAAATAGCCCCCGAGCAAAAGGATTATCACGATGACATCTTTTACCACATCCATCTGGTTTCCCCGCCTCCTTCACAAAAAGTGTGTTTCTGTTCCACGCGGACAAAGACCGGCAACCAATGTATTTTCCAGGACCAAAACCAGTATGCCCCAAGGCTAGATTATCCTGCCGTCACGCAGCAGCTTGAGAATAGCAATAGTACCCACAAAGCTTGCCAGCACAAAGAGCAGGGCCACATCAACATAATGGTATTGATCAAACCTGTAAGAATAGATTAGTATATACAGCGCGATGGCCGTGGTGATCGGGTTCATGGCCACGATGCGATCTGTAGCAGAGGGACCGGCATAGGCCCTGTAGAGCGCTGCCAGGCCCAAAACAGCCAGGCCAATGGAATAGAAATTTAGAATAGCATCCAACATTTTAATCACCGCTTTCTTCCAGTTCTCTGGCCATATCTAAAAGATACCAGTCGCGCAAACCCTCAACGTGCTCTTTCGTTATACCGTGAACGGTAAGGCGGTCGCCTTCCAGTTCCACCGTCACAGTACCCGGCGTAAGAGTGATGGAATTAGCAAAAAGAACACGTACCAGATCTTTTTTTAGATCTATTTTCATGGTAATAACACTCGGCGATATGGGCATCTTAGGATTAAGAACTATACAAGCCACCACATAGTTTGCTTTGATTATTTCCCATACAAGGTAAACAAAATAGCGTGCAAAAAGGAAAATCCGGTACAAGGTAATGTTTGTTTTCCCTTTTTCTTCGGCCGTAATTTGGTTCCAAAGTACAGTCGTGAAAAAGGCAATAATGACTCCTGTGAGCAGATGCTGCCAATGTAAACTATCGGACACAAGCAGCCAAAAGCCCAGCATCAGGACAGCGATAAGCAGCGAGCCACCCAGATCCCGCTTAAAACCATCCAGCAGCGAGCGGTTTGAAGACATTAAAAATCACTCCCCTGATAATTATAGTAAAAACCTGGTGACCGCTTTACCCAGGAAGTTCAAAGCCCCACCGGGGAAAACCCCCATATAAATGACCCCTGCAGCCATGATCATAATAGGCACCAACATGCTTAAGGGGACAGCATCCATTTTTAGTTTGATTCTCGGGCCCGATACAAAGTAAGCCTGCCAAATTAACGGCAGATAGTAGGAGGCATTCAGCAGCCCGCTTAAAACGATCAAAGCAATGAAATAAGGATTGTCCGCCTCCAGGCTGCCCAGGGCAATCCCGTATTTCGTAATAAAACCCCCGAAAAGCGGTATGCCAATCATAGAAAGTGAGGCAATCGTAAAGGAAACCATAGTCACCGGCATTTGATAGCCCAGGCCTACAAACTCCGTAACCTTCTTCCTGCCCGTCTGATAATGAATCGCTCCGGCGGACAAAAAGAGGCACACCTTCATAAAAGCGTGAATGATAATATGCAGCATAGCCGCCGTGATACCCCATACCGTTCCCAGTCCAAAACCAAGAAAGATATAACCGATTTGGGCCACAGTAGAGTAAGCCAGCCGGCGCTTCAGGTTCACCTGGACGAAGGCAAAGAAAGAACCAAAAAGTATGGCCAACGTAGCCATAGCCAGGATCAGATAACGCATATACGTTCCTGTAAAAATATCAAAACCGAAGACCAGGAAGTACACTCTCATGATAGAAACAATATACACTTTCACTACCAGGCCGGAAAGAATGGCGCTGGAAGGTGAAGGGGCGGAAGAGTGCGCATCCGGCAGCCAGATATGCAAAGGGAAAAGTGCTGCCTTCAGCCCCAGTCCAACTGTAAAAAAGCTGATCATGACCCAGATGATAACCGGATACTGGGTTCTGATATTGGCAAGTTCTGCAGCAACATAGGTCATATTCAAATTTCCGGTAAGCTGGTAGGCAAAAGCGATGGCAAACAAAAGAAAGGCTGCCCCAATAGAAGATAGAATCAAATAACGAAGAGCAGCTTCCGTGGAAAGTTTTTCCCCTTTGGCGGCCACCAGCGCGCAAGCCCCGATACCCGTGACCTCGACCATCACGAAAAGGTTAAAAAAGTCGTTTGTAGCCACCATGCCCATCATCGCTGAAAGCGTTAAAAGGAAGCATGTATAATACCAGCCGGAAACAGAGGGATGGATCTCTTTGGGTACGGCATAAATACAATAAATGGCGATCAACAAAAAACTTCCCGAAAGAAGCAGCAGCATTACTGCACCCAATTCGTCGATCATCATTTCAATACCCCAAGGAGGGCGCCAGCCTCCGGCATAGTAGTGGATTATTTCCCCCCCGGCCACCCGGGACATTATAATACAGCTGAGAATAAAGGAAAAGCCCACGCTGATAATCGTAAGATAGGGGCACCATTCCTTTTTCCAGCGGGCAAACATAGCCATAACAAAGGCTCCAACCAGTGATCCGATTACTAAAAAGAAAGGCATATTTTCCCACAAATGCATCTTTTTTGTCACCTCATCCTAATGATCTCATCCTAATAATCTCAGAAGCGTGAATCGTACCGTAAAATTGATGGAGTTTTACGATGAGAGCCAGGGCAAAGGCTGTTACGCTGAAGCCTACGACTATACCGGTCAAAATTAGAGTGGAAGTCAAAGGGTTAATGTACAAGGTGGCCTCCGGCAAACCAGGATCATAGATTGGAGCAATGCCGCCCTTGATATTACCCAAGGCAATATAGAATAGAAAAATGCCCGACTGCATAATATTGATACCAATTACTTTTTTTAGTAAATTATGCTGGGTAAGAATACATAAACAGCCCAAACAAAAAATGATTATAGAAATAAAATAAGGATAATTTAATAACAGCACAGAAAAGTCAATCGTCATTGCCGCTTCACTCCTCCTTCACCAAAAGATAAATAATGGTCAAAATGGAGCAGGCCACCAGCGTCCCGATACAGAAATTTGCCAGGCTGACCCATCCTCCGCCAAACAACGTCCCCGGAGCACCAACCAATCCATGTTTCTGAGGAACTAAAAATTTGATGCCCTCCACTGCAGCCCCAAGGCCTAAAAATAAAATAGCCACATCCATGGGGGCCTCCCTTAACCTCCCCCTCCAATGTTCGCCAAAGACCAAGAAATAAATGAGTATACCCATGGCCAGTATTGATCCTCCGGCAAAACCGCCGCCGGGAGAAGCGCTACCGTGAAGAATAACATAAAAACCGTAAATAATGACAACGAGCGTTACGTAGCGAAAAACCACCTTAGCGATATAATCATCCATAAGCGCATCACCTCTTCGAACAGCGATATTATTTGATCCACCATTTCTTTAAGAATCGTTTGATAATTTTTATACTTAGCTCAATTCCTCCTTTTACCCCCTTATAGATACCTCTAGATACTCTTTGTTAATAATTTCTCTTATTTGCTGTCAAATTCCTGCCAAAAAATCGCTTTATAAATAATTTATTTATAACCGCCAACCACTTTACTGGCGTGTGGGGGTATTTCTCTCATAGATTATCCTCAAGCCTTCCAGTGTCAAAAGATAATTTACTTCTTCAATGGTCTCAGATTCTTTGGCAATAAGGCCCGCCAACCCACCTGTAGCCAAAACCTTTGGTTTTTGGGGAAATTCCTTGAGCATGCGTTTAACGATGCCATCAACCTGCCCCACAAACCCAAACAGTATGCCAGACTGCATGCTGGCAATAGTATCCTTCCCAATAACCTTGGAGGGCCTGATCAGTTCAACCCGGGGCAACTTGGCGGCCTTTTGAAAGAGGGCCTCCATAGAAATATTGATTCCAGGTGCTATAGCCCCTCCTAAATATTCCTCCTTTTCGGAGATAGCGCAGAATGTAGTTGCCGTACCAAAATCCACGATGATTAAAGGCCCGCCATATAATTCTATGGCTGCGACTGAATTTACGACGCGGTCTGCACCCACCTCCCTGGGGTTGTCAAATAAAATGTTCAAGCCTGTCTTTATCCCCGGCCCTACAATTAAGGGGGATACATTAAAATACCTTAAAGCCATTTTTTGCAGGGGGTAGCGAAGCGGCGGTACAACGGATGAAATGATCATCGCATTGATGCATTCTGCCTGCAGGGCATTTTGTTGAAAAAGGTTGCGGATCAAAATCCCGTACTCATCATCCGTCTGCTCGCGATCGGTAGAAATACGCCAGCTTTTTCTCAGCTCTTTTCCATCGTATACCCCTAACATTATATTGGTATTGCCAACATCTATCGCCAGGAGCAACCCGATCACCCTTTCGCTTGACATATTGCCATATTGTTTATGCCGCTAGCAAAGATGGGAGCAAAGGGCCTCTGTGTCATACATTTAGGCCCTTTGCTCTTTTTACCTACCACAACCGGCCCGAAAGACGCAAAACATTCTTATCGTAGCCGGAAACAAAGACTCTCTCCATAACTTTCCCCAGTGTAAAAAGTATTACCGTATAAACCGGGATGTTAATGGCAGCTTCCACTATTTTTGTCGGAACGACAACAACACGCAGTAAGCCAAATAATATTTCCTGGAAATAAGGAAGAATCAGGATATTTACTATTACAAACATGGCCACTACAGCAAGAAACAAGGGGAAAACGCCCACTTCACGCCTCCCTCTACTGGCCAGCAATATAACCAGCCCGGGGATGACTCCCCTTAAAGTAGAAGTTAAGGTAAAATGAGGCATGTACGGACCAAAGGGGTTAATAAAATAACCGGCCAGATCAGCGATAGCCCCAACCAATCCTCCGGCCAACGGCCCCATAAAAATGCCGGAAAAGACAATAGGCAACGACCCGAAACCAAGACGAAAACCTTCTGTACCGCCCAGGGGTATACGTATGCTTAAAACTCTTTCAGCAATGATTGCCAGGGCGATCAACAGGGCCATCCTTGTCAACATCTGCGTAGAAATTCTACCCTTCAAAAAGGATACACCTCCCTTCCCTTAAGGATGGGCAGGCTGCCACATCCAAGAGGAAAAGAGGTGTTTATAGCTCTTGCTCTTGTGTGACAGCGGATGCGGTGTTATGTCGCAGGTCGCCTGCCAATTGGGCACCCTTCGTCTAAGGGCAACTTCCCATCCCTTAGCACTTTACGCACAACACCTACTCTGCCAGCCATCATTTTTGTTGTTTGGCGTACTATATTGTTTTACGAAATATACTGGTACAAAAACTTTATCTAGAACAAGCCTTTAACCTTGCCTGTTTCTACATCAACGTCGATACGACGGTAGGCCGGGTTGGAACCTGTACCAGGCATCAAACTGATCGTTCCGGCTACCGGAACAACAAATCCGGCACCACCGTAAGTAAGGATATCCCGGACGAAAAGATTCCAGTCTTTGGGCACACCTTTGAGCATGGGATTGTCGGTTAAACTAAGGTGTGTCTTAACCATACAGGTACAAAGTTTTTGCAGTTCGGGATCTTGTTCCATTCTCTTAGCCTTGGCCAAAGCTTCAGCCGAATAATCTACCCCGGAAGCACCGTAAACCACCTTGGCGATCAGGTCAATGCGTTCACGCAGGGGAACATCCAGTTCATAAAGATACTTGAACTCAGATTCTTCTTCACAGGCTTCAACTACAGCATCGGCAAGTTCAAGAGCACCGTCCCCGCCATACTGCCAATGCCTCGAAAGGGCCACCCTTGCCCCTGCTTCTTCGGCCAAGCGGCGCACGGTTTCGATTTCTTTGTCTGTATCGGTGTGGAAAGCATTAATACATACAACCGGGTTGACACCAGATCTCTTAATAACGTTAATAAGGTGAATCAGGTTTTCACAGCCGGCCTCTACCCAGGGAATATTTTCTTTTTCATAGCCTTCATCCAGGGGACGGCCCGGTAAAGGCAGCGGTGCTCCACCATGACACTTCAGAGCCCTGATCGTAGCAACCAAAACAGCACAATGCGGTTTCAGTCCGGACATACGGCATTTAATGTTCCAGAATTTTTCAAAGCCGATGTCAGCGGCAAAACCGGATTCTGTAATCGTATAGTCAGCCATCTTAAGAGCAATGCGATCCGCAACAACCGAAGACTGGCCCACAGCGATATTGGCAAAGGGCCCGGCGTGGATGAGCATGGGCTGTCCTTCCAAGGTCTGCATCAAGTTGGGATTTAAGGCATCTACCATCCAAGCAGTCATCGCGCCGTCTACTTCCAGATCGGCGGTGGTTACCGGATTGCCTTTTTTGTCATAAGCTACTACAATTTTGCCCATACGTTCTCTCATATCTTTCAGATCGGTAGCCACGGACAAAATAGCCATGATTTCCGAGGAAACAGCGATGGCAAAACCGGATTTCATCATGAAACCGTCCATTTTGCCCCCAATACCGATGACAATGTCACGCAGTGCTTGGGCACAGAAGTCCATGATCCATTTCATTTCTACATTCCTGGGATCAATGTTCAGCCTTTTAAGATTGATTTTGTTTAGGAAATTGTCACTGTAGTTAAATTCGTGCTGCATACGGGATGTCAAAGCAACCATAGCCAGGTTATGGGCATTCATCACGGCGTTAATATCCCCGGTCAACCCTAAAGAAAATTCGGTTAAAGGAATACACTGGGCCAAGCCGCCGCCAGCAGCGGAACCTTTGACGTTCATCGTCGGGCCGCCGGAAGGCTGTCTCATCGTACCGATAACACTCTTGCCGCGTTTACCAAGCCCCTGAACCAATCCTACCAGGGAAGTAGACTTCCCTTCTCCCAAAGGAGTGGGGGTAATAGCCGTCACATCGACATATTTGCCATCCGGCCTATCTTTAAGACGTTCCAGAACCTTCTTGAAGTCTACCTTAGCCACATAGTGACCATGGGGAAGAAGTTCCTCCTTTTCCAGTCCCAGCTCCTCTCCCAGCTGATAGACTGTCTTCATCCGCGATTCTGCCTCTTCAGCAATTTCCCAATCAGCATGTTTAGTTGGATCAAGTGCCATTTAGACCTAAGCCTCCTTGAGTTTTGTTTTTTTACTATAATAAAACCCGTTTAACTTGTTTCTGCTTTCTTCTTTCAGCCCCCCTTTCGAAGATTAATTTTCCGAATATTTTCATTAATACGGCTCATTAAACTTGCTTTCCCTTACAAAACGTATTTCTACATTGAAAATCAAATTCCTGCTACGGATAGTTAATTTTTTCACTTTATTTAGTACAATTACAGCTATTTAGTGGGTAACGTACATAAAAAAAACCGGGAATTTCCCGGCTATAAGTTTCTTATACTTCTTTTTGTGGTTCCCTGCGGATGTCCCCTTTTTCACGGAATATTACTTTGACTTTGCTAACTTTTTCTTTCTTTTCTTCCTCCCATGACTTTTGCGGTTTAGCATCCAGTTCTTTTGCTTTTTCTTCCGCTTCCAGCTCATCCAAGGATTTGCCCTCCATAATGGCGGCAATTTCTGTAGCATCCAATGTCTCTCTTTCCAGCAGGGCTTCGGCAATGGCATCCAGCTTAGAACGGTTCTTGACGATGAGATCTTTGGCCATGTTGTAGCACTCATCTACCGTACGGCGTATTTCTTTATCTATGGCCTTGGCAATTTCCTCGCTAAAATCACGATTTCTATGCAAATCACGGCCTAAAAAAACCTGCTCGTGTTTGCTTCCCAAGGTGATGGGTCCCAAGGATTCACTCATGCCGTACTCCATGATCATCTGGCGCACGATAGCTGTACTGCGCTCCAGATCATTTTGTGCACCTGTGCTTATTTCATCGAAGGCAATTTCCTCGGCTACCCTTCCGGCCATCAAGGTTGCTACCCTGTCCAGTAGTTCGGAGCGGGTCATATAATAACGATCTTCTTCCGGAAGCATCAAGGTATAGCCCCCGGCTTTTCCTCGGGGTATGATAGATACTTTATGCACGGGATCCGTTTTCGGCAGCAGGTATCCAACCAGTGCATGGCCGGCTTCGTGAAAAGCAACGATCCTTTTTTCGAATTCGCTGATCACACGGCTTTTCTTTTCCGGGCCGGCAATGACCCGATCAATGGCCTCTTCGACTTCACCTGTGTTAATGGTTTTTTTATCCCGGCGGGCCGCCAGAAGGGCAGCCTCGTTGACAAGGTTTTCTATGTCGGCACCGGTAAAACCAGGCGTTCTTCTGGCTATAACTTTCAAATCAACCTCGGGTGCTATGGGTTTACCTTTAATATGCACCTTCAAAATTTCTTCCCGGCCTTTGACATCGGGAAGGTAAACGGTAACTTGCCTGTCAAAACGGCCCGGCCTCAACAGAGCAGGGTCAAGGATATCCGGCCTGTTAGTAGCGGCAAGGATGATTATCCCTGTGTTTATATCGAACCCATCCATTTCCACCAGCAGTTGGTTCAAAGTCTGCTCCCTTTCATCATGCCCTCCGCCCAGGCCGGCCCCACGCTGCCTGCCCACGGCGTCGATTTCATCTATGAAAACAATACAGGGAGAATTTTTCTTGGCATTTTCGAAGAGATCTCTTACACGGGAGGCTCCCACCCCTACAAACATCTCTACAAAATCAGATCCGCTTATACTGAAAAAAGGAACCCCTGCCTCTCCGGCCACCGCCCTGGCCAGAAGTGTTTTTCCCGTCCCCGGGGGACCCACCAGGAGCACCCCTTTGGGTATACGGGCACCAAGTTCATTAAATTTCCGGGGATCTTTTAAAAATTCTACAATTTCCTGGAGTTCGTATTTTTCTTCATCGGCTCCGGCTACATGGTCAAAGGTAACTTTTTTGCGTTCGGCATCGTAAAGTTTTGCTCTGCTCCTCCCAAAATTCATAACTCTGTTCCCGCCACCCTGTGTGTGCTGCATAAAAAAGAAAAAGAGTCCGATGATAAGAATGAAGGGAATTAAATAAGTCAAAAGAGTGGACCACCATGGCGGCTGCTGTTCCGGGTGAGGATCCAGGGGAATCTTTTGTTCCATCAACCTTGCTGTAAGCTCATCATCCGCTGGCTTAAAAGTTTTGATTTTCGAACCGTCTACATGCGAAGCCTCTATAGCATGATCTCCAACCAGCTTTACTTCGGTAATCTCCCCTTTTTCGATCATTTCGATAAAATCAGGGTAATATCTAATATCGCGGACTACCTCCGGCGTCCCGCTGAAAGTCTGTATCAAAGCCACAGCAATCAAGAGAAGTAAAAGATAAAAAGTGACCTGTCGTAAAAAACGGCTGTTCAAAGTGCATGACCTCCTCCCCTGCAGATTAAACGCTTAAGAATAACGCTAAAATAGCGCTTAGTATATTAAAGCATTTTATCATATTTATTTGCCAAACTCAAGCAAAATACATAGATCGGGTAAATTTCGGTACTTTTCATCGTAATCCAGTCCGTATCCAACTACGAATTCATCGGGAATACGAAATCCGCAATAGTCCGGCTCCACGTCCGCCACCCGGCGTTCCGGCTTATCCAAAAGAGATGCTATTTTAAGAGATCCGGGGTTGCGGGAAAGAAGGTTTTCGCGCAAATAGCTGAGCGTCAACCCGGTGTCAACTATGTCTTCGATAATAATTACATCTTTTTGTTCGATGCTTGCTTCCAGGTCCTTTAAAATACGCACTACTCCGGAACTGGCGGTAGAACTTCCGTAGCTGGAAACAGCCATAAAATCAATTTCTACGGAAATAGATAAATTACGCATTAGATCCGACAAGAATACTACTGCTCCTTTTAAAACGCAGATCAGCAGCGGTTTTTTTCCCTCATAGTCACGGGCAATGTCGGCAGCCAAATGTTTCACCTTTTTCCTAATCTGTTCCCGCGTAAGCAAAACCTTCGTTTTCCCTGGCAGCATTTCAGTATCCCTCCGATAATGTATATTTTCAAATGTATCCCGGCCAATCCCCGCCAAAAGTCAGCTACCCGGCGTGAGCTTCAATACAAGAACTTTTTTTGTATCATCCGTGACCCTGCAATCATGGGAAATTTGTTTGCCGGCTATCCAGATAATATGGTCACCGGCCAAAACCAAAGGAATTTGATCCCGTTTTTTTAAAGGGATCTTCTGATCGATAAAATATTCTTTAAGTTTTTTTCTTCCGGGCGCTCCCAAAGGATAAAAAAGATCGCCTTCACGCCGCGGCCTGACAAAAAGCAGCAAGGAATCCTTGTTGCTACCGGAAGTAACGATGCCGGGGGCAACATTGGCTGCCCCGGCCAATTTAGCCGCTTGATCATAATCTAAATAAGCTTCTCTTTGCTGTTCCGGCGGCCAGGAAAGACTCTCCGGGGAGAGTACCGCCGCCTGTAAAAAAAAGTTGTGGCCGGGAATAGCTTTTTCCCCGGGAACCGCAAGATAAAAGGGACTCAAATCCTCCGTTCGGGAATGCTTGGTGCTTTTTCCGCAAACTATTTCCAGTGTATTGTAACTCCTTGCTATTTTAAGGCCTGAAGGAAGATCAAGGGTTCCGTGCGGCGGGCCTTCACGGCAAAGTTTTAAAACTGCCTGGATGTGCCTGTAGCCGACTTCGCGCGGGATTGCCCCCAGCAACCTCTGAAAAGCCAGACGTAAAATCCTCCCCTGCATGGCGGCATGTTCATCCACCAACGTTTTTAAATCCAATTCCAAGTGTGACGCCGCTTCTTCTTTGAGGATAATCCGGTTTAAGCGGCGCAAAGCGGCGCCCTGCAAAAAATTCCTGTCCTGGGTCAAAAGGTAAGAGAGCTGCTCCAGGCCTTTGCGTATGTTGGGGTTGTACTCTTTTTCCAGAAAAGGCAGCAGTTCCAAACGTATTTTATTGCGCAAAAAACGGGTGTCCCGGTTGGTTGCATCAAGGCGCGGTGAAAGTTTCTTATGACGGCAATATTTTTCGATATCGCTCCTGCTGATTCCCAGCAGGGGCCTAATTAAAGTATGGGTTCCCGTTTTCATCTTCCTTTTAAATTTCATACCAGAAAGCCCATCCAAGCCCGTCCCCCGCAGTAGGTTAAGAAGAAGGGTTTCGGCTTGATCATCGCGGTTGTGGCCCACGGCTATACCGGTTGCGCCTATTCTTAAAGACAACTGTTCCAAAAATCTGTAACGCAATCGCCTGGCGGCATCTTCAATCGAAAGCTTATGCCGCCTGCCGAAAGCGATAGTATCAGCTATGCCAACTGTACAGGGCAGTCCCGCTTTTTCGGCTTCCTGCCGGACGTATTCGGCATCACCGCGGGCTTGTTTGCCTCTTAAGCCGTGGTTGAGATGGGCAACGTGGAGGGAAAAAGATATGGACTTTTCCTGTCTTATTTCATTTAGGATATATAATAAAGAAAGGGAGTCCGCCCCCCCTGAAACAGCAGCAATTATCCGATCACCATCGTTTATCAGTTGTTCCTCAAAAATGGTTTTCTTTATTCGTTCCTGCAGATCATACATTACGGAAAAAAACTAGCCTCCTGCCAACAATCACGATAAATTTCATTGCCAAAGGCAATTTTTTGTAACCATCCGGTTATGCGCAAAGCCGCCACGTTGTTAAACTCACCCCCGGCGTTAGCACCTGACACCTCTGACGTACAAGGTTTCTTGACCGCAAGAAGAAATTCCTTCTTCCTAAAAAAATTGTTACAGCTTGCTTCAAAGATTTATTTCCCAAACAAAGGCTTCAGGCGGCTTACCAGGACCGTTAAGTCATCCTGAACCCCCCGGGGCCAACGATAACAAGCCTCTTCGATTAGGCGGTCGGCGATAACCTGCGGATGGTCATGGGGTATTTCCTGCAGGGCGCCTACAATCCAGTTTTCATCGTTTTCCTGCCGGGCATCTACCAGGCCATCTGTAACCATAACCAAAACACCGCCGTCGGGAACTTCCAAACATTCTTTGGCCGGGGAAATATCCTCCAGTATGCCCACGGGCAACGAAACAGAACCAACAGTCCGGATCATTTCCCCTTTTTTCAAAAAGCTGGGCGGTGCCCCAAGCTTATATAGTTCTATTTCTCCGGAGTGCAGATTAAGAAAAGCCAGGTCAAGGGTAGAGAACCTTTCTGAGGGGTACCCCAGGCATAACAGTGTATTTAGAGTGCTGATGATCATTTCACGACGAAACCCTATCTCCAACAAATGTTTCATCAGTTTAACCGTGGACAGGCTGGACAGACGCGCCTTTTTACCGCTGCCCATACCGTCGCTTATTATGATAGCCTGTTTCCCGTCCTTCAAAGGAAGCACGGCATAGCTATCTCCCGTTACCGTCTGGCCGTCTTTCGCAACCTGGGCAACACCGATCTCTGCCGCAAAGCGGATGCTTTCGTTTTCAGTATGTTTTCGTTTTTCCACTGCTTCCAGTTTTAGTTCCTTTGCCAGCTTTTGCATGATTGAAGAAACCCCTTCCAACTGGCCGGAAACAAGCAGGCGGTTTTCGTACATTTTTTCCTGCCAGTAACAATTAAGGCGATAAATTTCCCTCATGTGGTTTACTGCTTTTACCATTTCCTTCTGCCGGGGGCAATATCTTCTCAATTTGACAGGAATAAACCTTTCCGAAAATTTATCGTTTTCCTCCGCTGCGGAAAGCATGGCCAGCACTCTGCGGTATTGATTGGCCAGATCACTTTGCCAACAGCGTTCCTGAAACTTGCAAGATGCACATACCTTCTGAACGAAATTCTCTATCAGGGGCGAAAAATCACTTTTGGAGCGCACCTCTTCCACCTGCAGCAAAGGCCGGAAAGTAGTCGCCAACTCTTGAAAAACAGCGGCGAAGTTTTTGATGTGTTTCGCCACGGCATACTTTAGTTTTTCTTCATCTTCAACCTTGAACGGCCAGGAAAATTTGGAATCCATAAGCCTTTCCCAAACAGCAAGGGGCACTAACAAAAAAATAAGCACTACAATAAAATCTTCCCATATATGGGTTAAAATATAGCCCCCTTCAAAACTATAATAAGCCAGAAAACGCAAAATACAAAAGTACCCCGTGGCTATCCACAAGCGGTGGTAAGGGCGCAGCAATCCCGCCGTCAACCCTGCAGTACCCAGTGCTCCGATATAAGGAAACAAGGCCGGGTTGCCAAAACTCAGGAACAAACCCAAAACGATACCTGCTACAACCCCTACAACAGGTCCCCAGAGAAAAGCCCCTACCAAAATAAGCAAAGGAGCGACAACATTTATAAGTTTAATACTGCCCATAATGACAAGATCGCTCATCCCTAAAAAAATAAGCGAAAAAAGCAGGCTGCCCCCAACAATGGCCTCCGGGGAAAGCCTGCTTTTATCTTCGGTTTTCAGTTCTTCCAAAAATGGCTGTAAAAGCGGCGGCAAAAGAATGGCCAGGGCCACCTCCAGCCCTACGGCAAAAGCTTCATAAACCGTGAAATGAAACCAATGAAGCAAGGGCAAGCGCAATATTATAATTGTCAACGGTAGGGTAAAAGAAAGGGCAATTTTCTTTTTAAATATTTTCCCGGCCAGGAAATCCAGGGTAAGCCATAACAGCATGGCTGCCGGCAAAAACCAGGGTGGGAAAATGCCGGCGGAAGAAAGGGCCCACCCACTAAGTACAGCCAATGTTACCGGCAGCCTTTTGCCCGGCCGCCGGCTGAAGGCCTGTGCCCAAAAAATAAAGGCAAAGGGCGTTATCTCTCCCATAATGGAGGCACGGCTGATAAAAAAAGAAGCTATGAGCCAGAGCAGCACCTCAAAATTGAATTTTACTTTGGAAACCTTTTTCCTAAAAGCTTGAGGAAATTTTTTAAATCCGGTTTTTTCCATTTGCCAGGGAAACCGGAACCCCGGGTTGCTTTTCCACAAGTGCATTACCCCTTTCTGCTTCAGTTCTCTTCCTGCTTAAAAGGACAAGCCGTAACGTTATTATAGCTGTCGCTGCAGGTAAAGTCTGTCAGAAGAGGAAGGTTTAGAAGACTTGTTAAAAACAATTATTGTGACAAAAAAAAGCCCTATCTCCTTATCTTCAAGTAAAGCATGTACGAAATCAGATTATTTTCACAATTAATATCCGAATTCTTTATGTTATCTTGTCGATCAAATAAGATATAATTTTTTTGTAGCATTGTCATTCGAGCAAAACTGTATCCAAAATGACAGCTGCGATTACCAACATGGCGGCTTTGTGCATGGTCGGCCGGTTACCAAAATATAAAAAAAGCGCCTTCCGGCGCCTTCCATACCAAATATAGATTATTAAAGTTCAGCGTTTTTGCTGATCCGCTCTAGGTGACTGTTTTACTCTATAATGTATGATCTATATTTATAAGTCCCTGGCAAAACCCTGCCGCAATGACCCTCTCCCTCTTTTGGATTCAAAATTACGTTTTAGGTCCTGCTGCTTTTCATCGCTGTCTTTTAAAAACTTGGCCAGTTTGTCCTCGAAGGACATGTCGGCCCCTTTGGAAGAACGGGTGCCTCTGCGGTAGGTAGCTCTGTGCGAGGAATCTTTTTCCTTTTTTCCCGGCAGTGCGCGCTTGATCGAAAGTCCAATCTTTCCATCCCCGTTTATAGAAAGAACTTTTACCTTGACCTTGTCTTTCCTTTGGTAATAGTCATTGATATCCTTTACATAGGTATCGGCTACTTCGGAGATATGGACCAAGCCCGTTTCTCCGTTGGGTAGTAAGATGAACGCTCCGAAATTTGTTATGCCCGTTACCACCCCTTCCACAATTTTTCCAACTTCTATGGACGACATATGAAGAAAAAATCCTCCTTATCAAAATATAAATATTTCTACGCTAGATTATACCTTCTTACAGTAAATTGTCAAGAGTTCTGAACTTTTTGCCTCAATCACCTACAAAAAAAATTATTTCGCCGGGGCGGACCATACCCAAGTGTTTTCGCGCTTTTATTTCTAAATACTCCTTGTCCTGTAAGAGTATAATTTCCTTTTCCAGGTGTTCATTCTCTGATTTCATCATCTCTATTTCCGACTCCAAAGCTTGTATGTCGGCTTTAACATGCAGGTAACGGATAGTTTGTCTTATTAAAAGACAGAAGGAAACAAGGATACAAATTATAATAACTGCTATAATAAGTTTCCTGGTTAGATTTTTTCGACGGGGGTACTTTACAATTTTAGCGGTCATGCCGGTTTTCCCTCTTAGAAAATTCCTTCAAGCGATTAATGAACCGTTTATAATGTATTCTCTGTTTGTTTAAATAATCCTGCATAAACATCCTTGTTTTTAAAATTTTTAAAATTATATACATTATGCCCTGGAAAAAGGACAAAAATGAACGATATAAATGACGACTTAAAAAAGCATAATAAAGAATAAGGCCCAAGGATAGCGCCAAAAAAACGTAAAGCCTTACTTCTCCCCAGTTAGTCAGAAAAAGAAGTTGGAATATTGCTAAAGCTGCTACTAAACAGGTAAAAAGATCTGCAAAGAAGAGCATTCTCCTGGAAATATGAAATACTGCGCCTCCGGCCTTGGAAAAATCAAAAACCGCCCCGACTGCTACCCCGGCGGCACCTAAAAATAACAAAACGACAAATTGCTGTTCAATAGTTGCAGCATCCATTATTTAAAAAGACGTTCGAAGAAGCCTTTACCCCGATCCCTCAGCCGTGAGCCTCTTTCCTCTGAATAAGCAAATTCCAATAGAAAACCCTCAATATTCAGTTCCCCTTGTTCCAGGTTCAAATGTTTAATATGCAAATTTTCTCCCCGCATCGCTAAAAGACCCTGTTCTGTTTCCAAAATTATCTCCTGATCATCGAAGCTATCAACGTTTGTTACCCCAGAAACTTCAATTTTTTCCCTGTTGTCTACTACCAGCCTATGACGCTCCTGCTGCCGGGTAATGTATTTGTTTTCATCCATGATATCCTCCCCTTTCTTACCATTATATTGGGGAGAGATCTTAAATATGCCACGGGAAAACCTGCGGGTGAAGTAAGACAGGGGTATAGCATGACAGCCTATTCCCATAGCGACATAACATCAATATCTTCGAAAAAATAATTGATGATTTCCTCCGGGGAGTTCCCTTTTTCGGCCAAAGCACGAGCACCCCACTGGCACATTCCCACGCCATGCCCGTAACCGACCCCCGACATATGCAGCATATCACCGTCGATGCTTATGTCTTTAACAAATGTCGAACGCATTTCTGTGCTGCCAAGCCCCAGCCGCAAAGCTGTTCCGGAGATTTTCCGGTTGTTTACCGTAAAGTAGGCGGCGCGTCCGGAGGGGCCGTATTCAGCAATTTTGACCTCCTTTATGGGACCCGGATCCTTTCCTGTCGCCCGCGTCACAATGTCCTTCACCTGTTCCAACGGGAAATCGGCCGACCATTCGCCCTCTTCGGGAGGCACTATATCCTGCCCGGGGTTATCAACCACTTTAATATAGGAGGGGTTGCTGTTGAAAGCCAAACCTTCATCGGCCTGCGCTGTTTTCGGGCCGGCATATGCGCTGAACCAAGCCCTGATGTACCTGTTGTTGTGACAGGCCACTATGCCTTTTGTTATCCTTACAGCTTCCCTTACTTTGTCGGTTATATCCTCTACATTATATGCCTGAAATTCCTCAACATCTGTAGAAGCGTGTGCATCGCGATGGGGAACCCCACCGGCTTCATCAATTTTTTGTAAAGTGAAAGTCCTGGCAATAATGGCCTGCGCCGCAAGCGCCGCCAGGGGCCATTTTGGATCCATCTCTCCGGCTACTACCCCGGCTATGTATTCCTCCATATTCATTTCTTCCACTGTTTCTTTTTCAGCAATATACACGGAAATAACCGGCTCTTGTCTTTCCCCCGCCTCTATCTGCGAAGGAACAGAAGGCGCAGATCGGGATTCAGGGCTTGGACTACTGCGATAGAAAGGTTCGGCAGGTTGGAAAAACCCCGTTTGACACCCAGGCATGGGCACTGCCGCCACCACAATCAAAAAGAAAATAACAACAAAAGAACAAAATTTTCCAATCAAACCCCGGTTACCAAACATTTACATTACCCCTTTTGGCAAAATTAAGTGCTTAAAACAACGTACCAGATGCCAAGCAAAATCACAAAACATGACAAGGGGACGGTTCTCTGACACGGATAATTCTAATAAGGAGATGAAGAGAGCTTTTCCCCGCCATTTTTCAGGAACAGCCTGAAGGATCCTGCCAATATGAAAATCATAAAATGAAAATGAAGTGGCAAGCAGTGCCACACTTGCAGCACGTTCAGTTCTAGTCTAACACTGCAGAAAGAATTTATCCCTAAAATACCAGCCTAACAAAAACAAATTTGGTATTCCCAGTAAAAACACTGGGGCGCAACTTTTTAGTCTTTGCAGCCGATCCCTACCCACACATGGTAAAGCCGGGCGGGATTCCACCATTGGATATACATGGGGATAGGTTGGGGAATTGTTAAAAGAAGGTGTTATTATCATTCCAAATTAAGCGGGTAATCTAACCGACAGGAACTGTTTAAAAAGGGTTTTTTTGCGATTCAACTCCCGTGTCAGAGAACCGTCCCCCTGTCACGTCCCCCTGTCAGGTCGATTCGATTCAACTCCCGTGTCAGAGAACCGTCCCCCTGTCAGAGAACCGTCCCCCTGTCAGGTTTTAGTTTTCTTGGTTTTTGGCTTCTTGCCACCAGTTGTCTAGTTCTTTGAGGGTAAAAGATGAGTAGTCGCCGCCCCGGAGCTGTACTTGTTTTTCGATGTAGCGGAAGCGGCGTATAAATTTTTCTATTGTGGAATGGAGCGCTGTTTCGGCATCTACTTTCAAAAAGCGGGCCATATTTACCAGGGCAAAGAATACGTCGCCCAGCTCTTCTTCTATTTTTTCCCTGTGTTTTTGGGCATACGCAGCTTGGAGCTCTTCTATTTCCTCATATAATTTCCCGGCGGCACCGCTGATGTCGGGCCAATCAAAGCCTAAAACGGCAGCTTTTTTTTGGATTTTTTGTGCGCGCATAAGAGCGGGCAACACCTCCGGCGTAGCAAATAGATCAGTTTTTTCCCGGCCCTTTTCCTGTTGTTTAATTTCTTCCCATTTCACCTTGACCCCGGTGGCGTCAGATATTTGTGCATCTCCGAATACATGGGGATGGCGCCGGTATATTTTGCGGGTCAGGCCATCGATCACCTGCCAAAGGGAAAAATCCCCTTTTTCCCTGGCCAGTTCACTGTGAAAAATAACCTGCAGCAGCAGATCCCCCAGCTCTTCGCAAAGCTCGCCGGGGTTTTTTCTATTGATAGCCTCCACAACCTCATAAGCCTCTTCCAAAAGATACGGTTTGAGGGAAAAGTGATCCTGCTGCCTGTCCCAGGGGCAACCTTCCGGGGTGCGTAGCTGTTTCATTACCGAAGCCATATCGCCGAAAGAATGATATGGTGATGGAGTAAGGTGGAAAAAGGTCCAGCAGTTAAAGGCCCCTGCCTTTTCAATTTGCCCCAAGGGCTGTACTTTTAACAGGGTCAGCAAACCTTTGTGATCAAACTGCAGGATATTGATATTGTGTTCCGGTGGGTAAAACCCGGATAAAATCCTTTTGATGTTGAAAATGAGAAATTTGTTGCAAGGATGCGTTATAATAAGCTGGCTACGCGGGGGATCCAAAAGATCTTCCAGGAAATGGGCATCATGGAAAGAAATACCCCTGGAGAAATCTGTGGACATTTCTCTGTCCAAAAAATCCAGAATAGGCCCTCCAATGTCATTACCTTTTATGACATGCAAAGACACCTTATCTGGCATCTGTGAAGATAATATTTTCACTGTTGCTTCGCCGGCCCAAGGTCTTCCCGGCAGAAATAATGCGGCTTTTTCCTCTTTCTCCAAGACATTCCAAACAAGCCCTACCGTTTTTTTGTGTAGATCTTTTAGTGAGCATTCCGGGGAGTTTTTAATTGCTTCCGCTAAATTGATAACACGTAAGCCCATCTTCCTTAGCAGTTCTTTTAAATGTGGAGAAGCAGAGTGAAATATACAGGTGCTGATCCCGGAGAATTCTGGTTGTTCCAGTATTTTTAACGAATTTGCCTCACCTTTACCCAGGCCGATCAAATATAATTCCGGCATAAAAGCCTCCCTAGTTTAGTTATGATATTTTTTTCGTTAGTTTTGGCTTCTCAACATTTTACCTTCCCAATAGATTTAATTTCCGTGTTAATTTCACAAGATGAGGCCCTATGTGCGGTACGGCTTCAAGATCTTCCTTGCGGACGGCTCTTACCAAAAACATCACCAGGACAAAAATGAACAAGCCGATCAGGATTGAAAGCAGTAAGGATAGCGCCTGTGCTAACCTTGCAGAAAATAACGGCAAAAATCCTCCGGCGATAGTTCCATAAGCAAGATGGACACTCCAGGCCATAAAAGAGGCTGCAACCAGAGGCTTGAAGAGCAGTTCATTGAAGTTGAAACGCCATCCTGTAATTTTACTTACTTTTCTGATGTTTAATAAAGAAGCAATGAAAAAACTAGCTACTGTAGCCAGCGCCGCACCGCCGATATGCAGCCGGGGATCCGCTGTCCAATACCAGCTCAAAACAAACTTTATAATAGTACCAAAAACCATGTACTTGACTGGTTCCAGCACATATCCCAAGCCCTGTAAAATTCCGGAAGTAGCAATGTATAAAGACATAAATATCAGCCCAAAGGACATCATCGCCAAAGGATAGGCTGCCGGGGCATTTTCAAAAAGGACAATTGTAGTGGGTTTTGCTAAAACATAAAGTCCAAATGAAGCCGGAATGCTGAAAAACAACGTAAAGCGCATAGCCAGTTCCGTTCTGTTTTTTACAAGTAAATCGTTGCGTAGGGTTTGCGCCTCTGAGATCGCCGGCACCAGGCTCATAGCCAACGCTATGGTTAAAATAAGAGGAAATTGTATAATAGAGTTGGCCATACCTGTAAGCTGGCCGTAAAGTGCTGTAGCTTCTTTCGTGGAATACCCCACTTGATGAAGCCTTAGGGGGACTACACTAAGATCGATCATATTAACCACAGGGATAACCAGGCTTCCCAATGTAATGGGGATGGATAAAGCCAGGATCCGGTAAATTGTTTCACCAATACCGAAATCCCGCCGGACTACTTGTTTTTTTATCTTTTGAATATATTTCCTCCGGTTTCGGAAATACAAAAACAGGAGAAAAAGCAGCCCTAAAAAAGAGCCGGCGACCGCCCCAAAAGCAGCTCCTGCAGCGGCAAATTCCAACCCCCTGGGCAGGAGCAAAAAAACTAAAACAATGATTACAACGACTCTGCCGCATTGTTCGATGATCTGTGAAACCGCTGTGGGCAACATGGCCTGGAAACCTTGGAAATACCCCCGGAATGCAGAAAGCATCGTTACGAACAAAATTGCCGGTGAAATACAGACCAATGGATAGTAGGCACGGGGTTCCTTAACAATATTTTGTGCAAAAAATTCCGCCCCAAAATATAAAACCAGGGAAAACAGGGCCCCCAAGAAGGTGAGAATGACAAAAGATATATTGAAGATCTTCTGTGCCCCCCGATGATCCTTGAAAGCAACATTTTCGGCTACCAGCTTGGAAATGGCGATAGGAATGCCTGCAGTGGAAATTGACAACAAAGTTGCATAGATAGGATAGGCCATCTGGTAAAGGCCAATACCCTCATCCCCCATTACGGCCGCCAAAAAAATGCGCAATCCCGCTCCGAGCACACGAACAAAAAGCCCGGCTAAAGTAAGGATCACCGCTCCTTTAATAAATGATTGACCCCGGAACAATATTTCCCGGCCCCCTCTGAAAGAAATCTCCTCTGATTATAACACATTTATCCCAGAAAAAAGCGGCAACAAAAACTAGCTGTTGCCGCTTAGGTAAAATATTTTACATTCTAATATTAAAGTCGGGGAATATTTCAGATGATGCTATAGTCCTGAATAGGCGAATTTACCGACCATTAATGATGTAAACCAATTCTATTGCTCCATCTGTTTGGCTAAAAAGCCTGCCGCCGTTTCTACCAATTTTAATTCCAGTTCGGCCATTTTGACATCCCTGGTCCTGGTGCCCATAATAACAGCACCAATAGGATCCCCCTCTGAAATAATAGGGGCAATGACCTCGGCGTAAAACTTGGAGAGTTCTTCTTCGTCACTTTCCCGGTAATACTCATGCTGGGCAGTATCATTTATCAGTACACTTTTACGGTTTTCCATCACCTGTTCAACAGCTGTACTAAGAGGACGGTTAAGGAATTCCTTCTTAGGAGCCCCCGAAACAGCTATAATTGTATCCCTATCCGCAATGCAGGCAATATGCCCCATCACTTCATGCAAGGAATCAGCGTATTCCTGTGCAAAATCGCCTAATTCACCAATAGGAGAATATTTCTTTAAGATAACCTCCCCATCGCGATCTACAAAGATCTCCAGCGGATCCCCCTGTCGGATTCTCAACGTCCGCCTTATTTCTTTGGGGATTACAACCCTGCCCAGATCATCTATTCTACGTACAATGCCTGTCGCTTTCACCTTATCCCCTCCTTTTACTGTTTCACACTGAAGGTTCTCTTTTATTATTTATCTAGGAAAGAGGTTTTATTCATTTGTTTTTTCAAAGGTCTCGATGTCAGCTTTTTCCATCAGCTCCTGAAGGTATTTTTCCAGGCTTTCACCTTTCAGTCTGGCAACCACAAATTCCTTAACATCCTCAAAGGCAAAAACCCCGGCATCCTCTTTTTCCGTGATTTTAATGATATGAAACCCAAACGCTGTTTCTACTGGGCGGCTGATCTCCCCGGGTTCCAATTCGAAAGCTGCTTCCAGAAAAGCAGGATCAAACCCATCATGTGAACTGATCAGCCCCAATTCCACATAATCGTCTACAGAGTGTTCCCTGCCAACTTCTGCAAAATCGGCGCCTTCCTGCAAAAGTTCCAGCACGTCAAAGGCTTTTTCCTCATCTTCCAACAAGATATGGAAAGCATACACCTGGGCCGGCTTTTCTAAAAACTGGGGGTTCTCTTCAACGTACGACCTTGCTTCTTCTTCGGAAATATCCTCGCTGACATGTTCGTAAAGCAATTCCGTAAAAAGCGTCTTGCGATGAAAATTTTTGATGGAATCCTCACCGATTTCCAATTCATCCAACCTGGCCAAATAATCTTCTTCCGAGCCATAGACATCTTTGACCAGTTCATCTTTTACTGACAGAAATTCCTGTTCCACCTTCTGTTCATCGACTTCCAACCCCAGCCTTTTAACCTCATGTTCTACAATTTTGCTTTCGATTAAATACCATAACGCCCTTTCTTCCAGCAGCTCCGCATACCCCTCCTGAGAATATGCCTCCTCTGAATCAGGCATATACAGGCAGACAAGTTTTAAAAAATCTTCAATATCTTTTCTTTCAATATTTTCGCCGTAGACCGTTGCCGCTATAGAATCATTGGCAGCATTTCCACAGCCGGAAGGCATAGCACTCATCAGCAAAACCAAAACAAAAAAAATGACGGCAGAACGCCTTGTCTTTTCCAACATGTTTTTTCCCCCTATTTTACAGCGCAAACTTCAAACATTTTGTTGTTTAACAGGTATTATAACACTAACCGGGGCAACTTAAAACAAGCAAAGCTATAATCAGGAATACACATAAGCAGGGTTTGTTAACCAATGATGACATCCTGGCAATCAACTGACCACATTGCCGCCGGTCTGGAATGTCATGACATATTCTCAAACTTTATCAAAAACGCTCACATCTATGGCTATGGGACTAAATTGAAGGTAATCGCAGGATGTAAAATAATATCGTATAGGCCCTATCTCACCTTGAACAACCTTTTGTTCATCCACCCCATGCAGATGTCCGTATAGACATATTTTAACATCAAAGTCGCGCATGATTTCGACAAATCCTGTTTCTTCCCCCCAGGGGGTAAATGGCGGGTAATGCAGCGTAACGATAAATTTCCTGTAGCCGTCCTTTAGCGCTTCTGTCAAGGAAAGTTTCAGACGGTTTAATTCCCTTTTATAAATTTTTTCATCATGTTCGCTAAAATTTTCCGTTCCCGGCACGATCCAGCCCCGTGTGCCGCAAAGGGCAATCCCGCCTTCATAAGGAAAGTAATTGTTTTGCACTGCAAAAACATTTTCCGGGAGGGCCTCTTTTACTTTAGCATAGCTCTGCCACCAGTAATCATGATTTCCTTTGAACAACACTTTTTTCCCGGGAAGGCTATGTATATAATTTAAATCTTCTTCCGCTTCCTCCAGTTTTAGTGCCCAGGATAGATCTCCTCCCAAGATCACTGTATCGTCATCTTTTACAGTACGGCGCCAGTTTTCTTCGATTTTTAAATGATGATCGATCCACTGCTCCCCAAAGATATCCATTGGCTTGTCTCCCCCCAGGGATAAGTGCAGATCGCTTATGGCATAAAGCACTGCCCTCAACCTTTCTGTAAACAAAAGCAGCCGGCCGTTTATCCGGGCCTTTTTTTAACTTGGAATATAATTATATCATAAATACATCCGCAAATTGCAAGGCTTTGCCGGACTGGCTGTTAAATTTGACTTTCTTGCAAGAAAATGAGGGTTTTTTCTTTCCATTGAAATGGGAAAAAAAATATAGTATACTTAGGTAGGTTGGATTTTCGGATCCAAAAGGCTAATCAAACTATGCTAACGTGCGGGCGTGGCGGAATCGGCAGACGCGCAGGACTTAGGATCCTGTAGGGCAACCTGTAAGGGTTCAAATCCCTTCGCCCGCACCATTGATATTTATGGGGGGTCTTCCCCACTGGAAGCCTGCTATCATTAGCAGGCTTTCTTGAATTTTGTCAGAAGATTTTTAAGTATTATTTATCAATGTCAAAAACAAAAGTTATGTTATAATGTTGTAATATGCGAAAGGAAACACTTGAAAAATCTTTTTAAAAACTGTAAGTACCTTGAGCAAAACGCCGAAGAACATAGAAAACGGCGGACGTGTTTACAAATCACATTATATTCACAAAGTAATTTTTTAATTAAATAATACACTACCTCATCAAAGGAGATGTTTTTAGTGCAACAACTTCTGGAAGGTGAAAAAGAACTTATAATTGAAAAAGTAGGCGAAATACTGGGAAAACATGGGAGTGATCGCGAAAATCTAATACCTATCCTTCAGGAGGTTCAAGATAGCCTTGGTTATTTACCGGGCTTGTCCATGGAAATAATCGCCGAAGCGATGGACATACCTTCTGTTGATGTTTTTGGCCTTACCACTTTTTACAACCAGTTTCGTTTGAATCCCCCGGGTAAACATCAGATAAAGATATGTATGGGCACCGCCTGCTACATGGTCGGGGGCCGCATAGCACTTGAATCCTTTGAAAGGCACTTAAAAATCGGAGAAGGAGAAACTACAAGCGACCGTAAATATAGCCTGGAAACGGTTGCCTGTGTCGGTTGTTGTGCTATCGCCCCTGTAGTTGTGGTAAACGAAGATATTGAAGGAAAGGTAACGCCCACCCGGGTTGATGGCTTGATGCTGGCTTTTGAAGCAGATGAACAAGAAGAAGAACAAAAAGAAGCAGAGGAAAACGAGGAGAAAGGAGACTAGACTGTGGGTCAAGCATCTACAGAACTCTATGAGAAAATTAAAGCAGCGGCTAC
The DNA here is from genome assembly GCA_012798755.1 of Bacillota bacterium. Taxonomy (GTDB): domain Bacteria; phylum Bacillota; class Dethiobacteria; order DTU022; family UBA8154; genus UBA9862. The sequence continues at coordinate 24,876 of JAAZMP010000022.1, read as the reverse complement.
GGAAAAAATAACGGCTTTAAAACAAAAACCCGTGGTTCTGGTGGGAATGGCAACCTGTGGCAAAGCTGCCGGAGCAGAAAAAGTAAGAGAAGCATTTAAAAAAGAAATAGAAAGCCATGGATTAGAGGCCCAGGTTATAGATGTCGGCTGCATGGGACATTGTTACGCCGAACCATTAGCCATAATAGCCAAACCGGGGCATACCCCCCTTTGTTATGGATATGTGGATGAAGAGCTGGCCAAACGCCTGGTTATAGATTTCCTGGTTAACGATGATCCTTGCTATGAATTTGCCATGGTGGCACTGGAAACCAACGATGTTTTCCCTACCTTCAGCGACTTCCCCCGGGGAGTCTATGAACAAAAAATGATCCTCGAACACTGCGGGTTCATTGATCCCGAGGATATAGATCACTACATCGATAAAGACGGCTATGCCGCTTTGGCCAAGATCTTGACTTTAGAACCGGAAGAGGTCCTGGAAGAAGTCAAATCCGCCAACTTGCGGGGCCGCGGCGGAGCAGGTTTTCCGGCCGGCACCAAGTGGGAAGCCTGCAGAAAACAAAAAGAACCTGTCAAATACGTAATCTGCAACGGCGATGAAGGAGACCCCGGAGCTTTTATGGACAGAAGCATCCTGGAATCCAACCCCCATCAGGTTATCGAAGGACTTATCATCTCCGCTTATGCCATCGGTGCTACTGAAGGTTATTTTTATATTCGTGCCGAATATCCGCAGGCTATCAGAACAATTAGAACCGCACTTGAACAGGCCCGGGAAAAAGGGTTTCTGGGAAAATCCATACTGGGCAGCGATTTTGATTTTGAAATTAAGGTTTTCCAGGGATCGGGAGCTTTTGTCTGCGGCGAAGGATCGGCTTTGGTTAGCTCTATGGAAGGTAAAATGGGCATCCCCCGTCCTCGCCCCCCTCGCCTGACCACCTCCGGTTTTCGTGGCAAACCTACCGTTGTCAACAACGTCAAAACCTTTTGCTATGTCCCGTTAATCATGAAAAACGGGGCTGACTGGTTTAAAAGCACCGGCACACCTGGAAGCCCGGGAACGGCAGTATTTACACTTGTAGGTAAGATAACCAATTCCGGGTTGGTGGAGGTCCCCATGGGGACAACCCTACGGCAGCTGATCTACGATGTGGGGGAAGGTATCCCCGATGAAAAGGAATTCAAGGCTGTGCAGATAGGCGGGCCTTCCGGCGGTTGCCTACCGGAATCAGCCCTGGACGTCCCCATCGACTTCGATTCCCTGGAGGAAGCCGGAGCCATGATGGGCTCAGGTGGGTTGGTAGTTTTAAACGAAGATGACTGCATGGTGGGAATTGCCCGCTATTTTCTGGAATTTGTCCAGAAAGAATCCTGCGGCAAGTGCACATTTTGCCGGCTGGGGACAAAACACATGCTGGAAATACTGAACGATATTACGCAAGGCAAGGAAAAAGATCTGGCCAGCCTCGATCTTCTCCGGGAGTTAGCCGAAGATATAAAAGCAGGTTCGCTTTGCAACCTGGGAAAAACGGCACCCAACCCGGTGCTTACAACCTTGAGGTACTTCTGGGATGAATATATAGTACACATAACGGAAGGGCGCTGCCCGGCTTTGATGTGCAAGGATCTGATCGTCTATTACATTGCCCCGGAACTGTGCAGCAAACTTTGTAACGTTTGTGTAGGGAGCTGCCCTACGGAAGCAATTTATACAAGAGAAGACGGGCTCAAGGCCATCGATCAGGAAAAATGCGTTAAATGCGATAACTGTTTGAAAACTTGCCCCCCACAGTACAATGCTGTAATTAAACTATCACCGCCTGAAATGCTGAAAGAAAAGGAAGGTGGGTCTGCAAAATGAGCAAAAAGATAACTTTGACCATAGACGGCCGTGAAATTACTGCACCTGAAGGTGAAAAACTGCTCTGGGTGGCTTTGGATAATGATATTTATATCCCCAATCTTTGCGCAGTCAAGGAAATAGATCCTCCCCAGGCCAGTTGTCGCCTTTGTTTTGTTGAAGTTGAAGGCTACCGGGAACCGGTTACGGCATGCAACTTGGCTGTTACCGAAGGTATGGTTGTCAAAACCAGATCCCCGGCAGTAGATCGCCTGGTTAAAACCGCCTTTGAGCTATTGCTATCCGATCATCGCCTTAAATGTTCGGAATGTCCGAAAAACCGCTCCTGTGAACTGCAAAAAATTGCCAAGGAACGGCGTTTGAAGCTCAGGCTAACCCGCTTCAGACCTTTAGTAAAGGATCTGCCTATAGACGACAGTCCCGATACTTTTGCCTTCGATCCCACAAGATGTGTCCTTTGTGGCCGTTGCGTTTGGGAAGACCACGAAGTAGCCGGAGTAGGAGCCATAGGCTTTTCCCGCCGTGGAATAGATCGTAGGGTGACAACTTTTGGAGATACCAGCCTGGCCGATTCCCCTTGTATTGAATGCGGGTTTTGTGTGGAGGTTTGCCCCGTGGGGGCTTTAAGTTTTAAGGAATAAAACATTTTAAAAAAGAACCTAACAATAATCAGGTAAAAGGAGAATTTTCGGTTATGGTAAAGTATGTGCTGCTGGCCCTGTATGTGATCTTTATAGTGTACGTAGGCATTAAAAGCAAATCATCCGCCGTGGAAAGCAGTGAAGGGTTCCTCCTCGGCGGCCGTTCGATCGGCCCCATACTGACATCCTTTTCATTTGCAGCTACGTATGTGTCGGGTGTATGTATTGTTAACGCCGGCAAGTTCGGCTGGAATTATGGTATTGGCGCCTTGTATAATGCCTGGGGAAACGTCCTTTTGGGCATCATCCTGACATGGTTTCTGCTGGGCAGCAGAAGCCGCAGTATGAGCGAAAAACTAGATGTACAAACCCTGCCGGATTTCTTAAGGGCGCGTTTTAATACCGATTATTTCAAAATAGCGGGCGGCCTTATTATCTTCATTTTTCTTGTGCCCTACACGGCAAGCGTATTTACCTGCCTGAGCTATTTGTTTGAAAGTGTATTCCATATTCCCTATACCACTTCCTTTATTGCCATGGCGTTACTTGCAATCTTCTACCTCACGATCGGCGGCTACAGGGCCGCTGCCTCCATTGATGTTATACAAGGAGCTATAATGCTTATTGGAGGCATTGTCATCGTATACTTTACACTTTCGGCACCGGAAGTTGGTGGTTTGGCAAACGGAATAGCACGCCTGAAAGATGTTGTATCCACGACCACTTCAGGGGAGCCAATCACCGGTGCAGAGCTTACCTCCTGGAATTTGGGCGGCAACTTTGCCTTGCTGGGCGGCTTTATCCCAATGTTGCTGCTAACAAGTTTAGCCCCCAACGGCCTGCCCCAATTAGTTCAGAAATTTTTTGCAATAGAAAACGCAAAACTGGTAAGAATCGGTGGTGTCGTCTGCACAATCCTTGGCTTAATCATTCTTACTTCTGTCCATATCCCCGGTTTTTTTGCACATCTGTTCTATGATACGTTGCCACTGGATTCTGTTACCGGTAATCCCAACATTGATCTGCTTGCTCCACAAATTTTGGAAAAAATTCTTCCCGAATTTTTTCTGGCCGTAGTTCTTTTACTGGTTCTTTCCGCCTCCATGTCCACGCTAGCCGGGCTTGTCCTGGTATCCAGCTCCGCAGTTGGCCTTGATCTGATTAAGGGCTATCTCAAAAAAGATATGGACGAACGCAAGGTCACCCACCTGCTGAAAGCACTGAGTGCCTTGTTTATCCTGGCAGCTTTGGCCATTGCTTTGATCCGGCCGGCAGCCATCATAGCTTTGATGGGCCTATCTTGGGGCGCTGTCTCCGGTTTTTTTATGAGCGCCTACATTTATGGTATTCTTTCCAAAAAAACTACTACAGCCGGCGCAATCGCGGGAAGCATATGCGGATTTGCCCTGGCGGTCGGCCTGCCCCTGTTCAAAATTACCGACACCGTCAGCGCCTGCATGTACGCCTGCCTTGTTCCATTGGCCATAACCCCAATCATCAGTTTTTTTACCGAAAAAATGGATCCAGGATTTATCGAATTTGCCTATAGCGAGGACATGTCCGTTGTCGGCTATGATCATAAAAACAACCGTGGCATGATCGACACCGGAGAAGCGATGTAAATTTGAAGGCTGCATTATAAAAACTTTGTTTTTTTACAAACGATTTTGCGTATTAAAGCCCTAAAAATAAAAATTGGCTGGGGCGGTAGGATTCGAACCTACGGAATGCAGGATCCAAAGTCCTGTGCCTTACCGCTTGGCTACACCCCAGCAATTTTTTTTTTGCTTAAATACAGTTAAATATTTAATTTTAGATTGGGGTGAGTGATGGGACTCGAACCCACGGCCTCCAGGGCCACAACCTGGCGCTCTAACCAGCTGAGCTACACCCACCGCGCGACAATAAAACCTTTATACAACGAATATAATTTTAACACAAACGCATTTCGCTGTCAAGAAAGAGAAAAAGCCAATGCCCAATATGAAAGCATTGGCTTTTCATTACCAAGATCTTACCGGCAGCTAAACTTTAATTTTTAAAAATCAAATATTGCTTTTGTTTCATCGCGCCTGCTGCAAACCTAGCTCCGCCAATTTTTCTGCTGTAGGTACGCCTGCATCATCCCAACCCCGAAGTGAATAATATTCCGGCAGCATTTCTCCCAGTTTGTTCACCATTCCCGCAGTGGGACCTGTTTTAGGCGGTTCATGAAGATAGCGCGGAGGCAGGGTATCATCTGCTGCTGTCAGGCCGGCTTTCAGGTTAAACAATTTTTCCAAATTCCAGATACGTTCGCCAATTTCTTGTGCTTTTTTCCCATCAAAATCCATCCCGGTGACAGTTTTGAGTGCATCAAAAAGATCTTCGGGTGCGATCCCAAAGAACAAAAAGGCACAAACGCCTGCCGCATCAACTGTACTCCAAAAATCTTGTTTCGATTTTACCAATTCGGCTTTGCCTTCGATAATATGCGGATCAACCGGGTCTGCACCCAACAATTCTTGTTGGTGGACGTTTGCCCGGCAATGGCAGGCGCCGCGATTGGAAGTTGCATAACCCAGACCTACCGCCTGCGCCCCACGGGGATCATAGGCAGCTACTTCCTGTTTTTTACAGGACAAAGAATATTCAGGATGGCCATAGTGCTCAGCCAAGCGATATGATCCTAAAGCCAATTTAGCGCCAAAGCCTTCTGCATAACCGGTATCTTCGACTAATTTAACCACCATTGCTGCATCCCCAAAATGCAAGGGGGCACCAATATCCTCCAGTGGTATCAGGCCGTCTTCAAAAAGATCCATGGCACAGGAAATTGTTAGGCCCATGCTTATAGTGTCCAATCCCAGCTCGTCACATATTTGGTTGGCTTTTATCGTTGCATCAATACGATCGAGAATTCCGCAACAAGCGCCCAAGGCCCACAAAGTTTCATATTCCGGCCCTTCACCTTCGCATACATAGGGGCCTTCTGTAACTACGGTACCCCTGCCGCACTGTATCATACAGTGGGAACAACCCTGCTTTTTAACCAGGTATTTTGCGGCCAGCGCATCTCCGTTAACCAGGCTGTCGTCCTCCATGAAAGATTGACGGCCATTTTTGATGGGATAGGCCCCCGCCCCGTTAACCGGTGTCACACACATGGCAGTCCCCAGATTCGGCAGTCCCATCCCGGTAGCCGGGCTGTCTTTTATTTTTTTGCGGCACCTTTTAATAACTTCGCTGAAAGCCTCCGGATCAGCTATTTTTGCCTTGCGGCCCACTCCTCTTATAACCAGGGCTTTAAGGTTTTTACTCCCCATTACGGCTCCCACACCGGAACGCCCGGCAGCCCGGTGCTCGTTCATAATGGCAGCAATCAAAGAAAGATTTTCTCCGGCCGGCCCTATGCACATTACTTCAGCTTTTTCATCTGTTTCATCCCGCAACACAGAAGTTGTCCGGGAAACACCTTCACCCCAAACCCCATCGGCAGGTCGTATCTCCACGTCATCGCCGTGAACCCACAAATACGTCGGCTTTTCAGCCCTACCTTCAACTATAATAATATCATGCCCCGCCTGCCGCATCTGCGCCCCCCAGGATCCGCCTACGTTTGAGCAGGCAATTGTACCGGTTAACGGACTTTTGGTGACAACCATGCTTCTCGCCGTAAGCGGCCCACGGACAGCGGTAAGGGGCCCAATGGAAAAAATAATCTTGTTTTCGGGACCCAGTGCATCAATTGCCGGATCAATTTCATCGTAAAGAATTTTACTGGCCAGCCCCCTTCCCCCTAAATATTGTTCTGCCAACTTGGGGTCAAGGGGTTCTTTTTTTACCGTACGTTCTGTGAGATTAATTCTTAAAATTGTACCCATCAAGCCAAACATATCTATTCTCCTTTCCCCTTATTTGTCCATAGATTGCATTTATAATATGATATTGCATGTTTAGTCCACGCTTTCGTTACTTCCGATTACAGCCGGGACACCATAGGATTTCATGATATCAAGTATTTCCGTGATCCTGGCCTTCTGTTCGACCCTATCCGGCCATTTGCGCCCCTCCAGGGGGTATTTTAGGCCCAAAGTATCATATTTTACCCTCCCATATTCATGGAAGGCCAGCAGCTGAACCTGCCTGACGGTATTCCCCATGGCATCAACGATAAACGCGGCTGTGGCCCTGGCATTTTCCGGCGAATCGTTATGGTAGGGGATCACCGGCATTCTGATAACATAGGGGATTCCCATTTTACTGATGCGGGTTAAATTTTCCAGGATCAATTCATTTCCCGCCCCAATATATTCCTTATGTTTATCGGAATCCATGTGCTTTATATCTGTATAAATATAATCTGCGTATTCAAGAATCTGTTCTATGACGTTCCAGGGACCATAAAAGGTGCTCTCGATACAGGTGTGGATCCCCGCTTTCTTGCAAGCTTTCATAACCTCCAAAGTAAATTCCCACTGCGCTAACGGTTCGCCTCCGGAAATGGTAACGCCACCTTTGCTGCCATAAAATTCTCTGTCTTTGAGCACTTCCCGGACGGCTTCTGATACGGTCATTGTTTCACCCCATACCACCAGGGCGTTCCCGGGGCAGGCCTGGGCACACTTTAGACAATTGCTGCACAATTCGCGATCGATCGATGTGATCACGTTATTTTCAATGGTAAGAATACCCCGGCTATTGCCATCCGGGCAGAGATCCAGGCAATAGCCGCACTTGTCAACTCCTATGCACCTGTCCACATATAAACCTATTTCCACATATCGGTGGAAACCTTCCGGATTGGCGCACCAGAGACACCGCAAGGGACAACCTTTCAAAAATAATTCCGTCCTGGTCCCAGGTCCGTCGTGGACAGTATACCTTTGTACATTGAAGACAATACCTTTTATTTCCTTAGCCTTTTTCATCTTAAACCTCCAATTGTTCAAGTCTGCAGTGAAACCTGTCAAACAAACTTCTTCACCCCTATACCAGGGTTAACATCACTGTTTGCTGCTAAGGCAAAGGAATAGCGGAAAAAATGCCCGCGGAACCGGACAATACCAACACAATCCACATACTCCATATAGCCATGGCCGGCGGATCTATATGGGTATCGCCAAAAATCAGAAACAACCGCCCTTCATATTCGCCGACAAAAGCAGCAAGCGCCCCGAAGATGGCACCCCAGAGCAAACTCCCGCCGCTGGCTGCACAAGCCCCTGCCGCAATCAGGGTAATATGATGTGTAACCGGTATGTTAAACCCGGCCTGCATTAAAAACAAGGTTACGGCAGACAAGCCAAACCCGACAACTATGCCACCATTGTCAAAACCCACTATAAGTGCAAGGCAACTTGATAAAAAACCAAAACTTAAACCAATTACCAAGATCTGAAAACCGGAAAACATTTGGGGAAGCCAGGAATTTTCAATCGATGGCTGCCAACGGTTTTCTCCCTGCGGAACCTTCCCCAACAAACCTGTTTTACCGAACATCAAACGGGCAATGATTGCAGAAATAAATACGGTCAGGCCCGGGGAGTCTGTCCAATGGAAACCATTCCAGCCAAAAGGCAGCAAGGTTTGAAACACCCATACCAGTGCAACACCCAGTGAACCAAACAGCCCGCCCACCAAAAGGACATCAGGCTTGTTAAGACCGCTTAAAGCTGTACAGACATCCCGGCCGGTATCCAAATATTTTCTGGAAGCTGCATATGCCGCTGCCGCAACCCCCCCGGCAAAAGCGGTTTGCGGCCCAACGATACAACCAAAAGCAATATTGTCCAGAAATAAACTTCCCGCACCCGTAAAAGTAAGGGCCACCCCCATTAAAACAAAAATACCGCATATGGCAAAAGCAGGCAGTGCCGCAAAACAGGCGCCAAGTACCCCCCCTGCAAAGCCAAGCAACAGATGGCATATACCTATATCTCCCATGGGTATCAATAAATGTTCCATTATACTTTCCTCCTTCCCGCAGCCCGGGGTTTGAAGATAACCCCCCGCGTAATAGGGTTACCTTCAAACCACGCAGCTGTAAACGGCTTTGACATTTTAGGACTTAATTGCCGCCAACCCTGCTTCTGCGCAGGCCATATCCTCCTCAACCGATCCGCCGCTAACTCCAATAGCTCCTATAACCTGTCCGTTTTCATCACTAACCGGGTAGCCACCGCCAAAAATTACTATTTTGCCGTTGTTGGTTGTATTCAACCCAAAAAGCGGGCCGCCCACCTGGGCAGCTGCACCCAACAAATGACTTGGTGTTTTGGTGGCTACAGCGGTATATGCTTTTTTAAAGGAAATATCTATACTGGCCAGTATGGCACCATCCATACGATGTTGCGCTACAAGATTGCCTCCGGCATCAACTACGGCAATGATTTGTGGCACATTGATGGATTGGGCTTTTTCCTCGGCCTTTTTGATCATTTTTAAGGCCAGTTCCAATGTCATTTTCATGGCAACCTTCCTTTCAGGCAGCTTTTCCGGCCAGAACTAAAATTCCAGCTCCGTTCTTTCGATAAGATCCTGCTGCAGGCTGGGATCAAGTTCAGTAAAGAATGCACTGTAACCGGCAACCCTGACGATCAGGCCCTTATACTGTTCAGGGTTTTTAACGGCATCCTCAAGGACTTCCCTGCTGATAACGTTGATCTGATTGTGCATACCCTTGCGCTGGAAGTAGACCTGCATCATATTGATGAAGTTTTCATCGCCCACTTCCCCGGCCAGCGTTGAAGGTGTAAACTTCATATTGAGAAGGGTTCCGTTTGAAGCAATGCAATGGTCCAGGGTAGATACTGATTTGACCACCGCAGTGGGGCCGGAAATGTCATGGGATCCCCTGGAGGTATGGACAGGAGATACGCCATCCGCTGTTGGTTCTCCAGCCTTTCTCCCGTCCGGGGTCGCCCAGTTGTTGGCACCGGCGGGGATGTTTCCGGATACAGGGTAAAGCCCGGGTTGGAAAATACCGCCATGAGCTGTAGGGCGTTTTTCCAGATGCTTGCAGTAAGAAAGAGCAGCAAATCTGGCCAATTCATCGGCATAAAGATCGTCATTGCCGTAATGGGGAACTTTGCTGCTGTTAACAAGGGCATGCATTGCTTCATAGCCCTCCCAGTCTTTTTTCAAGGCATCAAGCATTTCTGCCCCTGTAATCTTTTTTTCCTCAAATATAAGTTTTTTAATAGCTGCCAAACCATCACCAACGTTAGCTGCCGCCAAACCCTGCGGGCCAATAAAATTGTATCTGGCTCCGCCGGCGGTAACATCGATGCCTTTTTCTATGCAGTCTTCGATCAAAAGTGAAAGATAGGGCAGTGGTTTTCTGGTCTGGTGGGCTATATCGCAGCTGTTGCAAAATCCGACAAGGCAGTCCACCCAGTGTTTCATCTGCTTATCATAGGCTTCTTTGACCTCTTCAAAGGTTTTAAAATCGGCCAGTGAACCTGTCGGGATACCAAGCTGTTTCCCTGCACCGGCACAAAATTCATAACGTGGGCACGTGTCATTGCAGTTCAAACATCTTCCATTGTTCAGAGCCAGTTCAAAGACTTTGTTCATATTGAAAAAACACATGTCGTGCCAGCCGTATTCGCGCCCTCCGGCATCGGGTTCTACACAGCCCAAGGCATTATAATCGCGTGCATCCTCGATAGCCCTGCCCCTGTTGACCATGGAGGGGATAATGACTTCATCATTGAAAAATGAAGGTAAGCCAAAGCCCATTTTAGCAACCTTGGTGCATTTTACCCACCATTCATAAGGTTGGTTGGGATGGTGCCTGGTTGTCACCCAGGGGGCCTGCAGCCTAAGGTGTGCCAAAGCATCAATGCCCATAAAGCTTAGTTCATTGACAGCATCTTCACCGCCGGGGGTCACACCGCCCAATGTCAGAGAAGGACCGCCTATTTCCACACCGCCAAAGGCCTGGGTTGAACCCGCGTCTCTGATCTTGGTAAGTTCGCAGACTTTGATCCAGAAACATTCGATCAGTTCCTGCATAAAGTCCTTAGTGTATGAACCTTCTGCAATAGCCTTCTTATAATAAGGATACATGTACTGATCAAAACGCCCATAAGCAATGGAGTGCCCGTTACTTTCAATGAGGATAGCAACGGTGATAAACCAGGCCATCTGCAGAGCCTCCCAGAAATCAGTGGGGGGATCTTCTACAATACGCTCACAAACCTTGGCACAATTAAGCAGTTCCTTTTTTCTTTGCTCATCTTTTGTTTCCGAAGCCAATTTTCGGGCTTCATCGACATATCTTTGGATATAAATAGAGATTGCCTCAACAGCAATCAACTCTGCACGGTAGAAATTGTTTTTCTGCACGCCTTCGGGTGTACTCAGATCCAATGCCGCCTGCGCCTTTTCAATTTTTTCACGTATGCCCTTCCAGCCTTTTTCAAAAAGCAACTCAAAACGCGGCGAACAGTGGCCAACACCGCCGAAGAAATAGTTCCCCGGAAAAAACAAAGCCTTGCCGTATGTTGCTTCCCCTTTAAGCTCTTCATCCGTCATCAGGCTTTTGGCCAGATCGTGGACGGTTCTGCCTTTCCAGTAGGGATGCAAAGACTTTAAGATTTCCTCTGTTTCCTTGGTGTACTCGAAACGGTCACCGTCTCTTTCATTAAAAGGAGCGCTGTCAAATTCTTCAACAAACCAATCATAAGAAAATTCCGGGAAAACAGGTGCCGACCTGGGCGGTGCCGCCATGTCCCCAAGAATGAGGTTTTCGTTAATGTAGAGCGGGACCCTGCGCAAAACTTCCCTGAATGCCTCTGCACACCTTACGATGTACGGCTTTTCCACATTGTTTTTCAAAGTTTCGGTCCAAATAACAGCTCGCTTTTCATCAATCGTATGCGGGGTGTCTAAAAAAATTTTTCTTAATTTGTTGATCCTAGGATAAGGCGAAAAATTTCCGTCACCCATGCCTGATTTACCCGTTCCCCAATCCTGATCAAAAGGTTCCACCCCGTATTCCAACATCGTGTTAGTTATAGCCATTTTTCTACCTCCTTGGAAATTTTTGTGGAAACTTCCAGTAAACCCTGGTTCCAGCCTGTAGCCATCCCTCCCTTACCCGCGTTCTGCAAAACCTGCTTGTTTACAACTGCTCCACTCCTTCAATTCAATTGTAAAAACAATAGGCGTTAAAGTCAGGAAACACTCTTGTTCGACCCTGGGAATTTTTTGTTTGATTTCTGTTCAAAATAAAAAAAAGAAAAACCTTGAAAAGTTAAATGTAAAAAAACTGCTATTTTAAGGACATAATTTTTACGGATTAAACGATGGGGCAAAGACATAGCGGGGTTTTTAAGATCCTTCGCTGAAACCCAGGACAGCAGCCGGTGGCATTCAAAGTGACAGCCCTATCGCTTAGGACAAAAGCCGCGACAGCTTTAACATCATGATCCTTCGGTGTAATAGCCTTGCAGTAAAGTCAATAAATAAAAAAACTGCCCTATTATAGAGCAGTTTTTAGCGCTACCGGCTGTAATCCGGCTAACTTGTTATTACCTAGGCGTTATTGTAGGCGTTATTGGCCCTGTAATTATTCGGCGAAAGCCCCTGGTGCTGTTTAAAAGTACGGCAGAAATAGCTGACATCATTGTAACCAACGTCAAAGGCAATTTCTCCGACAGGTTTATTGGTTGTAAGCAGCAGTTTCTTGGCAGAATTGAGGCGCACATCAATTAAATATTTCTTAAAAGGCAGGCCCACTTGCTTGCTGAAAATACGGCTTAAATAACAGGGGCTCACATGAACATGCCGGGCGGCATCCTTTAATGAAACCTCGTGGGGGTAGTTGTCGTTAATATAGTTTTGTACCGCTTTTACCATAGACGATGTAACCTTATCATTTTTTTTCACAGTTTCCATCATTTCTTTGACCGCTGCATAGAAACCCTCCCCCAGCTGATCAATAGTGTCACTGTCCAACAGTTCCTTAATATAGCTGAGGCCAAATATCGCCATCTTATCGGGGCCGCTCATTACTGCCCGGTAAATTACAACCAACAGTTCCAAAACCAATGCCTTTTGTAGTTCTTCACCTGCATTGCTTTTACAAATAGCATCCCAAAGGGGATCCAGTAACTTAGTAACCCCTTCCCAATCCCCTGCACATATTAAATATACCAATTCAGATTCATTAAGATCCTGATACTTGCAAAATTGCTGGCACTGGGCCGCTGAATCACAGTTTAAACAAGATACTATCTCATTTTCCCCGGCAAATGAAGAAGCTTGTTGGTTTTCCAAGGCTTCAAGATAGGATCGCCTGATCATGAATATATCTTCATAAAATCGGCCTACACCGATGCTGACCGAAATATCTGAACCGGATAACCGCCGGAGAATCTTTTCAGCCTTTCTATGATAAAAATTATATTGGGCTTCGATATTATCTTTATTGTTGCAGGGTAACAGCAACACTATCTTGTCTTCCAAGACAGGTGTAATCAGCACAGATGCACAGTCGTTAAAAACATCTTGGGCAACCTCAAACACTTTTTGCCTGTTCAGCTGGTGTTGAAGTCCGGGCAGCGACCTTGTTGCAGTTTCCGGCTTTTCCACCCCGATAACCATTACTACCGAAGGAAACAGATCAAGGTCTAAAATACTTGCACTCTGCTTAAGTTCCTGCTCCTCAACAATATTGCCATTGATAAGATCAAAGATAAAAGATGATTGAATATAGGGCCACATCTTGGATAGTTGTTTTCTGATCTTTTTATTCTCGTCAAGCATTTTAGTTTTGGCATCCAGATCGCTAACACAAGCATCCAATACCTTTTGCAGCGCACTTGGCCGGACCGGTTTCAGAAGATAATCAACTATGCCTATATGAAGAGCCTGGTGAGCATACTCAAAATAATCAAAAGCGGTAAGTATGATAATCCGGGTATCAGGATAGTGTTCAGTAATCTCCCGGGCAGCCTCCAAACCCGATCGGCCGGGCATTTTTATATCCATTAAAATAATATGAGGTTGCAGATCAACCGCCAGCTCCACTGCTTCATCGCCATTTTGGCCTTCGCCTACAACCTCAAGTCTGGGCATATTTTTTTCCACCATTGCCCTGATGGCTTTTCTCTCCAGGTATTCATCATCTACGATCATTACACTGTACATCAAGAAAACACCTCCGTCATTCTTTAATGAAGGGCAACTTAACGGTAACCTTGCAGCCCCGGCCGGGCCTGGATTTCAGCTCCAACCCATATTCTTTGCCAAAGTAATGCTGTATTCTATGGTGTACATTGAACAAACCCAGGCCGTTGTACTCCCCAGCAGAGTTATATTCTTGATCAAATTTACGCAGTGCCTCCATTTCGGCTTCCGGTATCCCCACACCTGTATCAATTACTTCTATAATAGTACTGTTACCTTGCCTGTCAGCTTTGACAAGCAAGGTTCCTCCATCTTTCTGCGGTTCCAACCCATGAACGATGGCATTTTCCACCAAAGGTTGGATGGTGAATTTGGGTAATTTTGCATTCCTGACCTCATCGCTGATTTCATATACTATTGAAATGCGGTCACCAAAACGGGTTTGTTGAATAACCAGGTAGTCTTTTACATATTTTAATTCTTCTGTCACAGGAATAATCCTGTCGGAATGTTTAAGTAAACTTCTTAACATATCTGCGGTAGAATATATAAGTTCTTGAGTTTTTGTCGCCCCCTCAGTCAAAGCAACCCGGCCAATAGTGTTTAGACAATTAAATAGAAAATGGGGGTTAACTTGGGCCAAAAGTGCTTTATATTCGGCCTCCTTGAGCATATTTTCCAGTTCCATTTTGGCTTTCATCTCTGTCATTAATTGCTTTTGGGTTATATTGGCTGTACCCATTTCTACAATGTACTTTGTCATTAATACCATCATTTCCAGTGCGGCTATCAACTTTTCCTGGCTTACAACCTCAATTTCGGCCAGGTAGGGGCACAAGAGCCTTTCATCTATATTCAGATCACTTATCCGCTTTTTAATATCATCATGATCCAATTCATCGCCCTGTAAAGCAACCTGGCCACATAAAAAATTGCCTACGTGCTGATTTTTAAGCACAATAGGCATAGCAGCGTCAATTAACCCGGCGTGGCATTTATAAAATATAGCTTCCCCCTTCTTTGCCGCAATCATAGAGTTAACCCGGTCACATTCTTCACACCTTTTTCTACCCTCCGGGATAGAACGCACCAGTTTGCAAAACCGGGAAAATATATCTATTTTGGTCAGCGGCCGGCCGTCCGTGTCCGCTATAACACAATGTATTCCTGTAACCTGGGTGAATTTGTCACGTATGTCGTTAAGAATTTTTGTGTTAATAAAATCTACCAATTGAGGTTCGTTTTTAGCGCCGGAACCAAAATGTGGCAATTGCATATTATAATCTCTGGTTTTTTCTAAGTCGTAGGTGTTCATTTTCAAAACCCCCTCCTCTATGCCTGCAACAATCAACAAAACGTTGAATTTACAGGTAACGCACCGTCTCTAAACCAATGCTATCCTTAAAAATTTTAACAACGTTTGACTCTGTTTCCGGCAAATAGCAGTAGGTTATGCTTATTGAAAACCTTATTATGAATTTATAGTATCATCTTACAAAGAATTATGTCAACACGGATCGATCATCCCCTACAATTGTCGTGAAATGATGCCCTGCTCCAGGGGAAAGATGGATTTTCCATAGCAAACAAATGGTACCGTTAAAACTATACCGGAAGCACAAGCGGGAAACCATTTTTCCCCTTTCGCTGATGCTGCCCAAAGGAAACAACATGGAGCTCTATCAGGAAAGCGGCAAGCCTTTGAGCCACTCCAAACACACCGAAACAGCTTCTTCGTCCTTGCGCAGCTGGTGCTGGGCACCCTCTAAAACCTTGAGCTTTTTGGGTTCACCGGCCTGCGCAAAAAGCTTATGGGCATGCTCAAGAGGAACTACATCATCACCTGTCCCGTGCACGATAAAAAGCGGCCGGGGAGATATACGCCCTATGCAAGCCAGTGGATCTACCGCGTGAATGTCTTCAAGCCAAGAGCGGGGATCTTCCGGAAACCCCGGATCCCTAAGAATGCCGGTATCGCGGAGCCGGGAGATAATACTGTCCAGATCCTCCTGGATAAAAATGCTTTTAAATTCTGCCGGGCTGGCCGCCAGCACCGTAGCTTTTACACGTTCATCATTTGAAGCCACATGGCTGGAAACAGCGCCCCCCGCGCTAAAACCCCACAGATAAAAGCTATTGTATAGGCCGCGTTTTTCCCAATAATTCAAAACAGCTGTAAGATCCCTTGTCCAACCGGAAAGATCAAAGTTCCCCCCGCTTTCCCCCGTCCCCCGGAAATTAAAATGAAAACAAGGAAACCCTTCGGCCAGGCAATGCTCTGCCAGCGCCGCATAGCCGCCATCGGTTTTTTTCTCTTGGGGTGAAACATCGCCTCGCGGAATCCCGTGGCAAAGAATTAACAAGGGCCTTTTAGGGGTAATTTTTTTATCGAAATAAGCCCTTCCAACCAGGTCATGGCCCTCAAAATTAAATTTTATCATTTCAACGTTCATAATTTCTTCCCCTTTCTTGTTGATTATAATAATTATAACATGCAACCATGGCGTTACCATGATTTTGTGGAAAACGGCCCGGGAAAACAACAAACCCCGCAACGGGGTGAAACTTTTAATGTTCATGTGAAAACCTCCTTGTATTATTGCATTTCATTATGGTGCTCCCATTTAATCCATTAAAACCTCATCTGTTCCATACTATATAAGAATAAGAAACGTCATACCCAATTCTGAAACCAAAGATGTAGCCATAATCTTCCGCACACCCATATACCTATATCAAATCGTTCGGCTCGATATCTATCTTCCCGCTACTAATTGTTTCTGTGTGTTTTATCTTTATATTCTGTACTGGTAGTGGACCCTGCAACCGATGTGCCGTTCTTTCTAATACTGAAAGCCAGAAAGAAATATCCACCTATATATTCCATCACCAGGCTGCCTCTGGCTAGTGCAGATATTTTGGGTATCTGAGGTACGCGAATACTCCAGCCGCCTACAGTGCCAAACAGCAGTATATCTATGCTGGGGACTTTGATTTCAATTTTGTTGAATGCCCATTTTGGTATTAACTTAACGTCACAGAACAAATGTTTGATCTTTAAAGGTAATTTGCCCATTCTGAGAAACAAAAAAGAAGATATAAAGAACGCGATGAATTTGGCAAATATGAATGGGTCAATTTTAGAAAACACGGCGGAACAAGAGAAGAGTCTATGCGAATGTATTATCCAATTTTTATAGATGAATCAATGCTTCGTTACCGCATTCCCGAAATGTTTTGGGATGATGTTAACGAAAAGTGGATATTGGAAGAAGAGCCGAGAGAGAAAGAAACGATACTATTTCCCATTGATGAACAAGGTCAACACCGACGATGGAAATGGAGTATAGAGCGATTAACCGATTCCCCAACAGAGGTAAAACTGGATAAGGACAGGAGTGGACAGTTAAGCCTTTATATAAAGGCTCGACAGCCTGAAGGGGTTACGCCCCCAACATGGTGGGCAAAAAAGGAATATTCGGCAACAGATTGGGGAACGCGTGAAGTTAAGAATTTGTTTGGTCGTTTTGGTGATTTTGATTATCCTAAGGCTGTTGGATTAGTAGAAGATTCTATTCGTGTAATTAGCCCACGGTCAGATGATAAGATTTTTGACTATTTCGCTGGTTCAGGCACTACCGGTCATGCTGTTATCAATCTTAATCGTGAAGATGGTGGCAACCGAAAGTTTATACTTGTAGAGATGGCCGAGTATTTTGATACAGTGCTTTTACCAAGAATCAAGAAAGTTACTTTTTCACCTGAATGGCGGAATGGCAAGCCGCGTAGGATGGCTACACCCGAGGAAGCAAAAAATAGTCCTCGTATAGTTAAGGTTATTCGCCTAGAGTCTTATGAGGATTCGTTAAATAACATAACTTTTGATGAATCTGCTGAGCAACAAACTTTGCAGTTTGATGATTATTTGTTGCAATACATGCTAAAATGGGAAACTAGAAAAAGCGAGACATTATTAAATGTGAAAAAAATGGACAATCCGTTTTCTTACGAGTTATACATTCATTGTAATAACGATGAAGCAGGTGGGAAGACAAAAAGTAAGGTAGTTGACTTACCTGAGACTTTTGCTTATCTTTTAGGATTAGCGGTGGAGAAAAGGTTAGTTCTATACGATGACGATAGGCGTTATTTAGTCCATAAAGGCACTACTCGCAACGGGCGTAATACAATTGTTATTTGGCGGACAACCGAGGGATGGACAGAAGAAGACTATAAACGAGAACGCTAACCAGTTATTTCTCGAACATAATGCAGTTAAAGTTATCGAGATTACTAAACTGGTAGAGCAAAAACGAGGCGGCGGCGTAAGTGTTCCAGTAGAAGCATTCGAAGGACGAAATTTAATTTTTGTCGATGAAGGCCACAAAGGATCAGGTGGAGAGGTTTGGCGAGGGTATCGCGAAGCATTGGCGGAAACCGGCTTTACTTTTGAATATAGCGCAACCTTTGGGCAAGCGCTAAGCGCGGCTCGTCGAGATCCTCTTACAATAGAATACGGCAAGTCAATGATCTTTGACTATTCATATTTTTATTTTTATAGTGACGGTTTTGGCAAGAATTTCCGCATTTTAAATCTACGCGAGGAAGTTAGAGAAACTCAAACAGAAATGTTGTTGTTAGGAAACCTTCTTTCCTTTTATGAACAACTATGTGCGTTTTCTGAACAGAATGACGAAATTCGTCCATATAATCTGGAGAAACCTTTATGGCTTTTTGTTGGTTTAACTGTGAATGCCATATATAGGCGAAAACGTCAGAGGCGGAGCGATGTTTTAACTATTATACGATTTCTTCATCACGTGTTAGAGAATAAAGACGATTGGGTAATTAAGGGTATAGAAAGCTTTTTAGCTGGTAATAGTGGACTAACTACGCCGAAAGGATTGGATGTTTTTGCTGGACGATTCGAATACTTGAGACAAAAAAAATCCTCAGCAGAAAGTATATATTCGGACATTTTAAAAAAAGTATTTCATTCTGAAACGGGTGGAGCGCTACATCTTTGTGATATACGTGCTAGGCAGGACGAGTTAGCTTTGAAAGTAAGTGGGGCAGAAGCATATTTTGGTTTAATTTACATTGGAGATACAGCTTCGTTTAAGAACTTAGTTAGAGATGACTCATCAGGTATAGTACTGGAAGATGATACAATCTCCGGTTCTTTATTTAATGAAATCAACAACGCGGATTCTAAAACAAATATTTTAATTGGTGCCAGGAAATTTATGGAAGGCTGGAATTCTTGGCGAGTTTCTAATATGGGCCTACTCAATATTGGAAGAAGTGAGGGTTCTTTAATTATTCAACTATTTGGTCGCGGTGTACGTTTACGCGGAAAAGACTTTTCACTTAAAAGAAGTGCAGCTCTTGATGGCAACCATCCACCGCAGTTGAAGCTTTTGGAAACTTTGGATATCTTTGCAGTGCGTGCAAACTATATGTCGGAATTTCGGGAATACTTAGAACGTGAAGGATTAGATGTTGAAGATACTGTTGAAATGTCTGTCCCTATTTCTATCAATGCAGAATTCTTGCAGCGAGGTTTAGTTGTGCCTCGATCAATTGAAAATAGGAGACATGCAAGCGATAGTGCTTTACTTCTTGATATAGACACAAACATCAATTTAACTGTAGATCTGTCTGTAAAAGTGCACGCCATTGCAAGCGGTGAAGGAAGGTTTGAGACTGAGGATGCGTTTGGAGGCAAATCTGGAAGGATAGCTATTGAAAACCTTGATTTAATAGATTGGGATCAAGTATATTTGGATTTATTGACTTACAAGAAACACAAAGAACTGGATAATCTAGTGATAGGCTCCAAAATACCCCGAAAAATAATGGAAGAAATAAACTATACACTAATTGCTGATGAAACTGTTTTTAATCCTAGTTCGTTTGCTGAACGGATGTTACTTCAAAGTGCGGTCAGTAATATTTTGCAAAATTATGTGGATTGTTTTTATCGAGGTCACTGTGAAAGATGGGCTTCGGAAAATATGGTCTATAAGATTCTTGATACCGATG
The DNA here is from genome assembly GCA_012798755.1 of Bacillota bacterium. Lineage (GTDB taxonomy): Bacteria > Bacillota > Dethiobacteria > DTU022 > UBA8154 > UBA9862. The sequence goes on along the minus strand of JAAZMP010000022.1, from coordinate 5,208 downwards.
ATCCGAATTTAGCTTTTAATGCGAAGTTGAGGGAAGATTCAATTGCGAATTACTCGGCCAAGATAAAAAAAGATGAGCTAGAGCTAATAACCGCTATTGAAAGGATACAATCAAATCCGGGACAATTATCTGAACTCGTTGATGCCAAGATTCCGCATATCTATTTTGATCGTCATCTATATCAGCCTCTTTTGTTGAAAGGTGAGAAGATGGTAGCTAACCCTTCAGGTTTAGAAGACAGCGAAGCACGTTTTGTTAGCGATCTAAAAGAATATTTGAACGGAGATGGACGAGACGCGTTAGCAGAAACAGAGCTGTTCTTGCTTCGCAACTTGAGTCGTGGAAAAGGCGTTTATTTTTTCAAAAACAGTGGGTTTTATCCGGATTTTATTATGTGGTTGATTAATGAGGTGGGGCAACGAATTATTTTTATCGAACCTCACGGGATGATGCATGCGACAGAGTATATTTACGATGAAAAAGCCCAACTTCATGAACGGCTGGCGGTAATTAGTGAAGGGATTAAAACTCGAAGTGAAATCAAGAATGTATCTCTTGATGCCTTTATAATTTCTAGCACCCCATATGAAACATTGCGTCAACATTATGGCGGTGGTACATGGAACAGAGACAAATTTACAGAAAAGCATATTCTCTTCTTTGATCGCAATGAGGATTATAATTATCTGCGAATTCTTGTAGAAGGTATTCAAAAATGAATTAAAAGAGTTTCGCCTACGTTCAATTTATTTCACCACCAATAAAATAAAAAATAAAGCAGGAATTATGTTTTATTTAATAGAATATTTTAAATATCCATGTTCAACCAATTAAATCCGAAGGAGTGTTTTTATGCGCAAGAGTATTATTTTAACAAGCTTCTGTGTATTTTTATTGTTGCTGCTCAGTGCTGTCAGTTTTGCCTCTATGCACGGTCTTTTTGAAGGCTACCCCATCGTAAAAGTTATCGTGGACGGTAAGGAAATCAAAGGTGATGTTCCGGCTATCAATTTTAAAGGACGAACCATGGTTCCCGTCAGATTCGTAAGTGAGGCCCTGGGTGCTGATATTGCTTGGGACGCTGAAAAAGAGACTGCTGTCATAACAACTAATGTGGCAGGCACCCCCACACCAATAAAACCCGCCCCGGCCCCTGCAAAAAATGAACACACAGTAAAAGATTCCTCTGGGAAGGTTCTCTACAGTTTTAAACTCAATGAGGTTACTGAAATGACTGAACGTAACCGGTTTTCGGATAAAAAGCCTGCTCAGGTTCTTTTAATCGATTATACTTATACCAACATTGCTAACAAAGAGGATCTTTACCTCGGTGACATTTCCTTCAAGATTGTGGATTCAGCCGGCAAAATAGGCTATACATATCCTAATACGCCTACCAATTACCCGCAAAGCATTCCCCAGGGAGTTACCTGTCACGCACAAATGATTTTTGGTATTGATTCCAAGTCTGATTCTGTAAAAATTTATTTCTATGAAAATCTTTTTGGCGAAGCAACTGCTACCTTTGAAATGCCTGTCAAATAATTACCACGGCCCCGCCAACCTCTTAGCTTTTGCGTCCTCAATATGCTTACTCCAGCCTTTTCCCTCCAGCTCTGGTTCATCCTGCCCCAGCAACCGCTGGTAGCAGCAGCTCCAGCCCCAGGCGACAGCAAAATCTTCTTTTTTCCGTCCACAGCGCGGGCAGGTTTTTTGGGTTTCGTCTGACATTTTTAGGCCCCCTCTAAATTTCATCTTCTTCTATTTCGTTTTCAAAACCGCACTCAACATTGTGGTAACACTCATACAGCCGTCCATGCTCCATGAATAGGGTCAGAGTGAACCGGTACAACATGCTTTTCCTTGGTAAAAACCATAATCAGATTTTTTCAAGAGAGTTGCTGCATTGCCTTGGTGAATATTTCGGAATAAAAACTAATGAGGTCCGGTTAAACAGTTCCTTACCAGAATGCTGTCAAGCATTGGGTATGAAATGTGAGCCTAATGATAGAAGCAACCAACATTGGCAAACCAACTGCTGACTGTTATTTCATGACCCTTTGAGAACCACACACCGGCTATTGGCTGTCTCACATTCCAAAGGCTGAAGCCCACATACCCTGCGTGCCTCATTTAGGGTGATTTTACCCGTCCTTAATTTGTGCGCCAGTTCTTCATCACCTCTAAGGTGAAGCAACTTCACTGTTATATTTATTATAGGTGAAGATTATTCACGTGCCAACCCCCTGTGCGAAGTTTTTCACCTATATTGCAATGTGAATGTTTTTCACATACAATAACAGGTAGTTAATATTTATAGGGAGGTGATCGAAATGAGCTTAGGGAAAAAACTAAAAGGCTTGCGAAACACAAAAGGGATAACCCAAAATGAAGTAGCTCAATTATTGGGGATTGATAGGAGCACATATGGTAAATATGAAACAGGCGATAGCACGCCTGACTACGAAAAGTTAGTTAAACTCGCCCAGTATTTCAACGTAACTACTGACTGGCTATTGAACAACCCTTTGCATCCTTCATTTGATAAGGAAACCAATGACTTGCTTGAAGTCCTTCACAAACGGCCAGAAATGAAAACACTATTCAGCATATCTCAAAAAGCCAGTAAGGAGGACATCGAAAAAGCCATGAGGATTATTGAAGCCCTAAAGGATGAATAATTGGAGGTCCAAATGAACACTTTCATTCGGTTGATTAATCTGCCAGCAACAGTCCGTGGGTTGACGGTAACAGATCCAGACGGTAATTATAATGTGTATATTAACCAGAACCTGGCCTATGAAATGCAACTTAAAACGGTTAAACATGAAAGCAACCATATAAAAAATAATGATCTGTATAGCAATGAGCCGGTAATAGTTTTGGAAAGCAGAGTAAACTATTATAAGAAATGACTTTATCTTAAAAAGGGGGTAAAGGAATGGCTACCAAACGCCTTACCGCTGTAATAACCAAAGAAGGAAAATGGTATGTAGCCAAAAGCCTTGAGGTGGAGGTCGCCTCCCAGGGTGAAACTATGGAAGAGGCCCTGGCAAATCTAAAAGAAGCCTTGCAGCTTTATTTTGAGGACGAATACCCTGTATTAGATTTTCAGCCACCCATTATTGCGCCGCTGGAAATTGAGGTTGACGCTTAAAATGCCACCGATATTATCAGGGAAACAGGTTATCAAGTTGTTGGAGGGTTTAGGCTTCCAGAAGGTAGGCCAAAGGGGAAGCCATGTTAAAATGAGGGCCGTCTTGTATCAAAAACGAAGAACCGCTATTGTGCCCTTACATAAAGAGTTGGCCCCGGGAACACTGGCATCAATTCTTAAACAAGCAGGGCTTACAATTACCGAACTGCTAAAACCAAAAAGGTAGGCAAAGGAGGCTTTATCATGCGCATTTATACCGAAAGAGAGTTGAGAATATTAACAATTGTAGTTAAGGTGTTACTTTGCATCCTGGGGGTAATTTTGCTTTTAGCTGCTATTATTAACCCATTGTGGTTAATAGCGGCTATAGGCGCTTTTGTTTTTGCTTATAAATACAAGGCTAAAAATAAGGAACCAAAGACTCCAGAATACAAGTGTTCAAATGGCGAAGTTCGTGAATACGTGGAATCACTTACAGGCAAAAAACCTGCCGACAACAAAGATGGAATTGGTTTAAATGTAAAAATAACAGCCAGAATCGAGGGTGCACCCGAACAAACCTTCACTACTCGGGTTGCAGGTGTTAGTTATAATAATCCTGATGGCACAAGTAGGCAGGCAATAATTGCAAAATGCAGCCCCGGCCAACCTGTTAAATTGATTCGTGAAAGGGACAACCCTTATGATAAAACTAATACCGCAATTGCGGTATATGATAAGAACGAAAACCAATTGGGATACATTCCTTCCGGGGATGTGAGATTAGCCTCACACATGGATCGTGGGGGAGAAGTTGCGGCTACGATACGTTCAAAAGGCAAGAAAGGCAAATATTATGGACTGGTACTCGAAATTACCAAAAAAGACTTTGACTGGAAGGCTGTCACACCTTATAAATATACCCACCCTCAAACAGACAAACTGCACCAGGCAATCGCAAAATTATAGTTTGCTTTTGTGTGTTACCTGTGTGTTACCGTATCAAAATAGGCTGAAATACAGCGAAATGCCATAAATAGTAAAACCCCCCAACCTTGATGGTTGGGGGGTTTGTTGGTGGGGCTGCAGGGATTTGAACCCTGGGCCTCCTGAATGTGAGTCAGGCGCTCTCCCCCTGAGCTACAGCCCCTTATCAAAAACGATTTAAGTTTTTAATGATCCAACCAGGCAAACGACAAGCAAATTGTAAATTGCCTGCACCTGGCACAATTAATTATAAAACCACCCCGAAGGGATGTCAAGGAAAATTAACGTTGCACAAATGTCACAATAGGAGCCACAAAAATTTATTTGGAATAGGTTGCAGCCTAGCTTTCCCGGTTTGCTTCATTGCCGCGGCCAGGGTGTTTAATATAAATAATTATGCCGGCAACGCAAATCACGACAACGACAACAAATAGTATATACGAATAAGAAACAATGTAGGACATAAACTTTGTTAAGAGCATACTTCCCAGCACAGCTAAAAAAGAAAACAACACCCCTCCTATGGCAGTAAATATTAAAAAATGCCAGAAACTAATTTCCAATAAACCTGCCGGAAAAGAGATAAAAGTACGGGTAAATCCAAAAACCTGTGCCAACAAGACTGATAAAAAACCATATTTTTTAATATAACCTCTAATTTTTTTAAATCGTTTTGTTTTATCGTTGTTGCCGTCAGGCGGGGATGTTCGGTAATCAACAGTTAGATGGTGCTGTTTATGAAAACGAAACCAGAGCGCCTTACCAAGTTTTTTACTATAATACCCTGCTGCATAGCTGATGGTGCTGCCCAGGGTGATTCCAGCGGTAGAAATGCCAACTATTTGCCAGATAGACAGTTCTCCCTTTTCCAGAAGGGTCCATGCAGTTACAACAAAAAAAGTAGAACAAAAAGGAATACCGATACTTTCAGCAAACACACTTATTCCCAAACCCCACGTCCCGTACTTGTGCAGCAACATATCAAAGTAATTAATGAGCTGTAAGGATAATTCCTCCATGTTAGTTTCTCCTTATTGGCCTGGTAATGTAGTAGCAATTTAAGACTGCATTCAATTGGGAGGAGT